>JAFMBQ010000450.1 GCA_017858365.1 Algoriphagus sp.
CCCAATCTTGATTCGGAATATTAGGAATGGAATCACCTCTAAAAGTCTTTTTTATCTCGTCCTTATTTGCGCCTAAAACCAAAACCTGCTTTTCTACTTTGGCGCCCAAAGCCGAATCAATCGCATACTGAAGTAAGGTTTTTCCCTTGTATTGGGCTATTTGTTTTGGATATCCCAATCGTGAAGATTCCCCAGCAGCGAGGATGATGATTCCGGTTTTAGCTTTTTCCATGTAATATTTAATGAATTGGTCCTTGTTTATCGCGCAGAAAGGTACCCATTTTTCCAGCGAGAACTGCTTTTATTTCGGACAAAGCCGATAATGCGATTTCTTCCGAATTCTCAGCACCAAGATCCAAGCCGATCGGACTATATACATTACTCCAGTCAAATTGAAGTCCTTTGGACGTCAAGCGCTCATGTAATTTCTGCGATTTTTTCTTTGGACCTAAAATGCCCAAATAGGAAAGGTTTTTAGAAAGTAAGGTCTCGAGTACAATAGCTTCATATTCAAAATTATGCGTCATCAGCAATGCAACTGTCCGAACATCTACTTCAATTCCTTCTAAAGCAGTCTCGGCTGGAGAAACTTTTATTTTTGAAACGGTAGGAAAACGGGATTTAGTTGCCTGATTAGCTCTACCGTCGACCAAAATAACCTCTATACCAAGTAAATTGGCCATTTTGGTAACTGGAATAGTATCGTTCCCGGCACCGAAAAGTAACAGTTGAATTGGTGGATGAATCACTTCAATGAATATGGAATGAGATTCATCAAGCGTTAAAATTTGATTTTTAATTGAAGAAGAACTGGCTAATTCCGTTTCAATTTGTTCCAACAATGGGGATTCTATCCCAGTAATTTTCTTTTTGGAAATTGAATTTTTCTTCAAAAATCGAGTTCCAATTTGAGCTGATCTGGCATTTTTTACTGAAAAAACAGTAGCTAAAATCCCTAGCTCACGGTCTGAAACAGCTTGTTCAAGGAGTGCAATTGGATTCAATTCATCCTGAAAATCAATCGGCTCGATCAATACATGAATAATTCCATTACACCCCAATCCAATTCCGAATTTTTGGTCATCTTCATCAGTCGTGTCGTAAGTCACTAGCATGGATTCCTGCTGAAAAATAACGGTTTGGGCTTTCCGAAGCGCATCTCCTTCCAAACACCCACCACTAATGGCACCGGTTAATTCCCCTGTCTCAGTGATCAGCATTCGAGCTCCAGGTCTTCGATAAGCCGAGCCATCGACTTGAACAACAGTTGCTAGTGCAACTTTGAGTTGGTTCAACTTAGCCGATTCGTAGGCTTTAAGGATGGATTTCTGTTCGTTCATTTAGAATCTTTGATGGTGATGGAAGCCATTCTGCATAAAAATAGAGGATACAACCGAATGCCAGAAGAAAAATCTGTATAATCGGGGAATAATCTTTATAGAATGAAACAAGCTTTAGCTGCGTTTATACTCCTGTTTTTTGGTTTGAACATACCTTCAAATGCGCAATTAAGTAAATCCGATATAATTGAAGCATCAGAATCTGAACTACGCAATTCACTTCTTGAATTTCGTGATTATCTAAGTATTCCCAATAATGGAAAAGTGCTTTCTGATATCCAATTAAACCTAGAATGGACCAAGGTCGCCTTAGAAAAGCGAGGATTTAAAACCCAAATTTTGACTTCAAACGATGTTCCTCATCTCTTTGCTCAAGGAAAAATAGATCCTAACAAGAAGACGATTCTAGTTTATATGCAGGTGGATGGGCAACCAGTGGACTCTTCAGCTTGGAATCAGGAAAGCCCATACATTCCTGAACTGATGGAAGAAATTAATGGGAATTGGGAGCCAATCCATTGGAATTTCATCGATGGAGAAATTGATCCAGAATGGAAGATTTTTGCACGATCTGCTTCAGATTCTAAAGGTCCAACGATGACATTTCTTACAGCATTGGATATTCTCCAGAAAAAAGGAATCGCTCCGTCTGTAAACCTGAAGTTTATCTTAGACTTTCAAGAAGAATTTAGTTCTCCAGAACTGGCAAAAGTTGTAGCTGATAACAAGAAGCTTTTCGAATCGGACGGAGTCTTAATTATGGACGGCACACGTCACTTTTCTAATCTTCCCAATCTTGCTTTTGGAGCTAGAGGAATTGCAACAATTACCCTGAAAATCTTTGGTGCAAAAGATGATTTGCATAGTGGTCAATATGGAAATTTTGCTCCAAACCCTGTTTTTGCTGCATCAAGGCTACTTGCTGCCATGAAAGATGAAGCTGGAAAAGTTCTCATTCCTGGATTTTATGATGGTGTTGAATTCACCGATTCGGATCTGAAAGCGATGGCTGCGGTGCCGGAAAGTATGCAAGAAATCCAAGCTGAATTGGGAATAGCTACTGCCGAAAAAGTGGGTAACAGTTACCAAGAAGCAATGCAATTTCCCTCATTGAATATTCGGGGAATGCGTGCTGCTTGGGTGGGGAAGGAGGTAAGAACAATAATACCATCCGAAGCCATTATCGAAATAGATATGCGTACCGTGAAAGAAACTCCTGCAGAACGTCAGGTAGAATTAGTCAAACAATTTATCGCAGATCAAGGCTATCACTTTGTAGAAGGGGAGCCCTCAGATGAAGAACGAAAGACCTATTCAAAATTAATTTCATTTGACTATCGAATCGGTTCTGAACCGTTTCGAGCTGAGATGGAATCGGATTTTGGACATTGGTTGGAAAAAGGAATGAGCCTTGTTTTTGGTGAGAACTACATCAAAACTCGGCTAACAGGAGGCTCACAACCAATGGCGCCATTTATCAATATCTTGGGAATTCCGGCAGTATCAGTTCGGATTCCAAATCCTGACAACAGCATTCACGCCCCAAATGAAAATATCCGAGTGGGAAACTATCTGGAAGGAATCCAGACCTGTTTAGGGATTTTAAGCCAATCATTTAATTAATGGAGGATTTCGACTGGATAGCTACTGCGATTGTTTTACTGACAGTGATTTTCGTACTGAGGATCAGCAAAGTAAAAAATCAAATTGTAGAGAAAATATTGGACTGGTTTCCTGCGATTTTATTCGCTTATGTCATTCCGGCCGCCTTCACGCACCTCTTCGGTTGGGATCTTTCAGCAGTGTATTTACACTCCTTAAGTCGCAATTGGATCATTCCGATTACTCTTTTGGCAGTGATGAGTGCCCTTCCATTAAGACAATTAGCCATAGTAGGTGTTAGGCCTTTGGTTCTGTTTTTTGTTGGTTCAGCTATCATCGCCACACTTCCGGTGATTTTGGTTTTGGCATTTTCAGGAGTAGATCCAGTGTCTTCAGATCTATTTGTAGGTCAAAGTTATTGGAAAGGCTTGGTGCCAATCGTTGGAGGCTGGATCGGAGGAAGCACAAGTCAGTTGATATTGAAAGAATTAGCCGAAACACCAGAATCACTTTTCCTTTCTGTATTAGTTTTAGATAATATCTTGGTAAATATCTGGACAATTCTGATGTTTCAGTTTATCAAAAAGGGAGAAACCTTAAGTACACTTTTTGGAATCAGTGATCCTATTCCAGATCAGTCTACATTAGATTTGAAAAGTAGGGGAAGGAAAATATATCCTTGGATTACCCTTTTGATATTCTTTGGAATAGCTTCATTGATTTTCTTTCTAAACATTTCCTTTCTTGGGATGGTAGTTAGCCTATCCATAATTGGTTTAGTACTAGGAAATATCTTCAAACTTTGGAATACACGCTTTTCTCTTCAATTGGGAGGAATTTGTATCGTATTGGTAATGGCAATTTTAGGCTTGCGATTGGATTTCAGCAACCTGAGTTTGCCTTGGGAGTTTGTGTTTCTAGTAGTGATCTGGTTAATTCTACATTTTGTAGGAATGCTG
>JAFMBQ010000451.1 GCA_017858365.1 Algoriphagus sp.
AAAGCTCTCCTGCTTCAATACGAGATTAAATCAACGCGCTATCGATAATTTCAAAAAGTCTAACCCTGACTGCGAAGTGAGATTCTATTAAGAGTTCGGGCTTCATTTAAGCGAGTTATTCATTAATATTCTGTGTGATCCAACTTATATAGTATCAGAACAAAATTAGGTTAAAATGCTTTGGAGAGGCATAAAAAAAGTCCCGGCAGACCGGGACTTTTTTTGTAAAAAGGGAAAAAAAAATAATATTAAAAATCCCTTTAAAATTTTCTAATAAAAATTTTGAAAAAAGTTGCTTAATCACCCTGATATAAATGTACATGATGACTTTTGGAATTTTATACCCTGTACAGGGTATTTTTTGTTAGATTTTTTACGATTTATTCAAATAATTTTATTTTTCTAATAAATTATTGAATTATAACTAGCGGTTTTTTGATTTTCTGAATTCTGAATTGAAAAGATAAAAGCACTCTTTCAGCTCCTTGATACGAAGTAAGAATATAATAGGAAGGCCTTTGCCTTTCACCCAAGCAAAAGGCCAAAAACGCCAATACAATTAAAAGTGGGGAGAAGCTATTCCCTAAAAAACTCTAAGAAATTCCCAAGGCCTGAAAGGGAGAAATACTAGAAAACCACGATAGATGAGTTTGATTTCCAGATAAGTAATGGGTTATATGGCAGTTCGAAACGTTGTGAACTTTATGGCGGTAGTTTCCTTACATAAAAAAAAGTCCCGGTTACCCGGGACTTTAAATTTTAAAGCAGAGATAAAAATTTGATAAAAATCTCTTTAGGATTTGCTAAAAAAATAATGTGAAAAGTTGTTTAATCACCCGGCATAAATGTACAAGGTGGTTTTATGAATTTTATACCATGTACAGGGTATTTTTTGTCTTATTCCGAGCCTGTTTATTCACAATTCTTGTTTTTAGAAATAACTAGTGGGATGTTCTCAGCAGGTTTTGAGACTGCCGGTTTTTAGAATTTTAAAAAAAGCCCCAACTTGGGCCATGCAAAAGGGCTTGGTTCTTTTTACAATTTTGGTCATCATTTTTGCCATTCCCAGAGGTTTTAATTTTTCTGATGAGGGGCTTTATGTTCTCCTCGCTGATCCAAACCAGCAAAATCTAGGAGGGATTTTCAATTATGATCTTTTTTTTAAACTAGTCTTTAAATTCACAGGAATAGATTTTGGGATCAAAGGTTTGCGAGTCCTTAGATTGATGATCTACTTCCTTGGTGCATTTGGCTTGTCTATTTTCTGGAAAAATATCCAGAAAGCAAGTGGGATTTCTTTCCCCATTTTTCTTTTGGCTTTAACAGGTCTATTCGCTGGCTATGCTTTTTTGCCTGCGACACTTTCTTACAATTCAATTTCAGTAGTGGCAGTATGCCTTTGGCTTGGAATAGTTTCCAGTGAAGCCTTGAATTGGAAGCATTGGCTGCTTCTGGGGCTAGTATTTTTGACACTCTTTTATTCCAAGATTACGGTATGTTTTCTGCTTGGATTTTTGACGATTCTTTATTTCGGGTTCAACAAACAATTGAATTTCAAAAATGTATTATTTCTACTTACTCCCTTTGTCTTTTTTGAAGGCTTGTTTTTCATCCTTTTTCAGGAAAATGCATTGAGCAGACTTTTCGCCGAACAGGGGTTTTTGTATCAACGAAAGGATTATAGCACGGTCGTTTTGATCAGGTTTACCTTGAGTGGAATTTTCTGGAGCCTTATTACTACTGTTTTTTTCTTGGTTGCTGGAAAATTAAAACAAGATTCGAGCAAACTTTATTTCTCATTTCTTGCACTAGCGACTTTTGTGTTGTGCTTTGTTTTTTATAGGACTACGATCACAGACGAATGGAGTCATATTTTTCCTCTAGCCACTTTTGCCTTGATTGGGGTGGAAATGGGCCAGCTCAATTGGAAGCAATTCAAATCTAAAAAGGGATGTTTTCTTTTTGTACTAATAGCACTCCCATTCCTTCTCCATTTTGGAAGTAATGTCTATTGGATGCGACTTGTGATTCATTACTGGGTGTTCTGGCTTTTTGCATTTGCGCTGTTGATTCAAACTAAATCAGCCAAATTTCAAATTGCCTTCTACCAATTTTCCGCTGTTTCGTCTTTGCTGCTGGTCATCATGGGGATTTGGATTACTCCTTTTGAAGGAAGCTATCTTTGGGATTCAAATTATTCTTGGGAGTATAAACGCGGTAAAAAAATCTTGCTTTCCAAACCTCAAATTGACTTTTTGCAAAAGTTAAAGCCTGAAATCGAAGCCATCGAATCTGGAAAAATTGCTTCTTTGTACCTGAATCCTGGACTTTTGTATCTTCTCAATCGAACTTCACCACATATCCCCGGCTATTGGAAGATGAGCCAAGCAAAGATTTTTCTGGGAAATGGGGACGAACTGGAATTGATCCTATTCAATCAGCGAGAAGCGTTCCCTTTTGACCCAAGAAGATGGGAGATTACGGATGAACTGATTCAACCCAATGGAGAAAAATTGCAAGTATTATGGAGGAAATAGGAAGTAGATCCGTATTTCGCATTTGGGCAATTTTAGGCTTACTGGCTATGGTCGTCATCTGGTTCCTTCCTTGGCGCTTCCAGACCAACGATGATGAGCTGATGATGTGGTTGGTTTCGGGAGCTTATACTGGTACTCCCGAATCCTACGCTGTATTTATTCACCCACTATTAAGCTGGATTTTTTCCAAGCTCTACACCTTATTTCCAGAGATCCGCTGGTATCCTCTGACTTGGTTTTTGGTAATGTATCTGGGCTATCTGCTTTTTCAATTCATTACTTTAAAAACTGAACAATCAAAAGACACAGCTAGAATTTGGAATTTGTTTTTCTTGGCGCTCTTGGTTCATTTTTGTTTTTCTATCCAATTTTCAATAGTAGCTAGCTTTGCGGTTACTGCAGGTTTGGCATATAGGATTCGAAAGCAACAATCTTCTGGAAAACCTTTCGATTTTTACTTTATTGATAGTTTGATTTTCGTAGGAGGCATGATCAGATTTGAGATTTTGATTTTAGCTCTGTCAGGATGCGTTTTTCTGAGTTTACTTTATTTAGCAAAATCAATCCCTTTGAAATCTTTGCTAGTTCCGGCTTTGTTGGGTTTAAGTTTATTTTTGGTGAATTCAGCTTGGCTTCAACAAAATGAGTTGAAAGATTTCGCATCAGAAAATAAATTGAGGTCCAACGTATTTGATCATCCTGTTTTGCAACTCAATAAGCAGGGATTTTTAGATTCAAATCCTGAAATATACTACTTCGCCAATGGACTAATCGATTTTTCTGGGCATGAGAAGTTGAATCAGGAAAAACTTTTAGATTGGAAAAAGGAGCTGGATCAGCGTCGATTCCAAAACCTATCCTTATCAAGTTTATTTAATTCGTTGACCGTATTTATAGCAGTTGAGCATTTTCTTCAAGGTTTACTATTTCTCTTTTTTAGTTTCTCCCTATTTAGACATGGTAAAAGAGCATTTTACTTGATTTTGATCATTTTGGCAGGCTTTATTTTGGCTTCAGTTTTTACACTGCTCAAAGTTCAAATTTATGTATTAATGCTTCTTTTCGTGATCATGAATAATTTGCTTTGGGTTCAAACAGTAGCACTGAAAAAAGGTGTATCAATTGCCTTTCAAATCTTGTTGATTTTTGCAATTTGTTACCACATGGTTTCTATTTTTCAAAGCCAAGTAAACGTGATCGATTCTAATGAATTGAGTCAAAATTTATTGCAACTAAATCAGCAAGGTTACGATCAAGTCTACCTGGTTGGGAAGGAGAAGTATTACCATCAACTTGTCTTTGAGAACCCATTGCCGTTTAAATTTTTAGGTTGGTCGACTCTTCTCGAGGTATCT
>JAFMBQ010000038.1 GCA_017858365.1 Algoriphagus sp.
ATAACTTTTCAAATAGTCAAAATTAGTACCCACAATCCGGAATCCCTTATAATTATCTCCGAGGGCAAGTGGGATAACTCCTTTGACCAAGCGATTTTTAGCCAATTTTTCCGCCTCCTCCATGGGAATATTACCTGTAGGGAAATCGACATGATAGATACTCGAGAGAATAAGCTGAAGAGGACTGCCTTTGGCACCGACGACTAAGTCTATACCTGCGGCATCTTTGGTTACTTTCTTCTCAAATTGATCTTGAATCAGCAACAAAACAGTCATGATCGCTAATCCTAAGGCTAAAAGCAAGATATTGAGACCAGTGGATAGTGGTCTGAAGGTCAAATATTTCCAACTTAGCTTTACTAAATTCATGCGGCAGTAACTTCAACAAATTTTGAAAAATGTGCTTTCACTCGCTGATCATGGGTGACAATCACTAAAGCAGCACCGATTTTTTCTGCCTGACTCTTCAAAAGCTCAACTACAGCCGATGCATGCGCATCATCCAAGCTTGAAGTTGGTTCATCCGCCAAAATCAATTTTGGATTATTTACCAAAGCTCGGGCAATAGATACACGTTGCGCTTCCCCTTCACTCAATGTCAAAACGGATGAATTTGCTTTTTGGGCTATTCCAAGCTCTGTCAATAAAGTCATCAAATTCTGACCCGATTTCTTTGAAAAATAGTTAGCAAGTTCTAGATTTTCCATCACCGAAATAGCTGAAATCAAGTGAGGTTTTTGGAATACAATTCCAATTTCATCCCCTCTGAATTGATCTAGCCGTTGGGAAGAAAGTTTTGAGAGGTCTACCCCATCAAGAAGAACTTCGCCCGATTGAGGTTTCATCAGACCTGCTAAAAGGTTCAAGAGTGTGGTTTTCCCGCTTCCCGATTGACCCAAGATTACAATTGCCTCTTTCGAATCAAGTTTGATATCCGGAAAAAAAAGAGTGGGTTGACCTGGGTGCGTAAATTTAAGCTTTGAAGTATAAAGTAGCATCTGAATTATGTTACAGGAATCACAACTTTAAAGGTAGTCCCTTTGTCTTCCGAACTTTCAAATGCAATCTCGCCATTTAATACCTCGACACATTTTTTAGCAATAGAAAGTCCTAGTCCAGATCCCTCAATTATCCCAACATTATGCGCTCTGAAAAATCTGTCAAAGAGCAGTTTTTGCTCCTTTTTCGGAATTCCAATACCTCTATCTACAATGGTCCCAACGAGATTAGTATCAATATACTCCAAGGTGAAATCTACTTCCTGCCCATCATTTGAATATTTGGTTGCATTGGAAAGGAGATTCTCAAATACCTGATACAGCAATTCAGAGTCAGTGGTAATGGTCTTTGGAAGGTTAATGGTTTTTGAATTGATTTTCACATCATTTTCCAGCCCCGCATTGATCGTATCTAGAAGTTCCTTAACAAATGCCCCTGTAAACATCTTTTTGGGTCGGAACTTCATTTGGTCAGCATCAGCTTTACCGAAGAATAATACGCTCGTTAGCAGGTTATTCAGTATGCGAACCGAATTCTCAATTTTCATTGCATGTTTGGCAATCTTCACCTTGAATGGATGTTCTTTATCGCCGTAGATTTGAAGAAGTTGCGCAGAACTCAAGATCGAGGTTAATGGCGTTTTGAATCCATGGGAGACATTGAGTACTATTCGGGACTTGAGCTCATTGATTTCACGTTCTTTTTCGAGTGCTTTGGTGAGTTCTTTATTGGCATCATAGAGCTCGACGGTACGTAGCTTAACTTTTTCTTCGAGCTCGTTATTTAGCTTTTGAAGTTCTTTCTCTTTTCGATCTTTGAAGATCGCCAATTCGATCACCATGTTGAGTTCACGGATATTGAATGGCTTAATCACATAAGCACTTGGGTTAGTGCCGACGACTTTGTTTAGGGTTTCAGCATCTGAGCTTGCACTTAGATATACTACAGGGATATCATATTTTTCATTGATGATTTCTGTAGTCTTAATCCCGTCCAATTCTCCGGCGAGACTAATATCCATCATCACAATATCTGCATGGTTTTGCTTAAGAAGTTCCAGTGCTTTTTCGCCAGAATCTGCAATGCCTAGAATCTCATGCTTATTTTTTTCCAGTGCCTTTTGCAGCAGAAGGGCTGAGACGGCATCATCTTCTACAATCAGGATTTTGAGGCTAAACATTCATTCGGATTTGAGTGGTCAATCTATTTATGTATGAAATTACAAAAATTTTAATCTTAGATGGGAATTTGAAGCTTTACCAAAGTTCCCAAATTTTTCTCGCTCTTTATTGTTATTTCTCCTCCTAACATATTGACAAGATTTTTTGTGATGCTAAGTCCTAATCCTGTACCATCATAGAGTCGTGCGTTTCCGGTGCTCTCTTGCTCAAAAGGCTGGAAAATTTTCTTAAAGTAATCGGGAGACATTCCTATACCCGTATCCTGTATTTCCATAATAAGGCTTGAATCCTTAAAATCAATAGTTAGGACTATTTGACCTTCATCCGTATATTTTATGGCATTACTTAAGAGGTTATTCAGAATCATTTCTAAGAATCTCTTATTTGTTTGACCAATAATCGTGGGCTGCCTATAAAACTCTACTAGCTCTATTTGCTTTAGTTTTGCGAGAGTTTTGAGGGGCATCATAATCATCTTGAAGAATTGAATAAGCTCTAGCTCCTCATAGTAAATCTCCATTTTATTAGCCTCAATCTTAGCCATATCCAAAATAGAATTGATCGTCCCTAGGAGCCGTTCTCCACTTTGTAAGATGATGTCCAGTTGAGAAATAAGCTCACTATCCTGTACCCTGTTCATCATGATGTGCTCTGTTCCCCCAAGAATACCATTCAATGGAGTCCTGATTTCATGGCTAATATTCGAGAGTAGACTGGACTTGAATCGATTGGCCTGTTCTGCTTTTTCTTTGGCTTCCCGAAGTTGATTTTCGATGGCTTTTTCAGTCGAAATATCTCTGAAAACACAAAGTACTAGATTTTTGCCTTGGTAATCTTTTTGTATCAATTTCACAAAAAGCTGCATTTCGAGTATCCCACTTTTCCAGGGGAAAAAAGCTTCCAAAGAAATGCCTTGCGGGAGCTTTTTCAATTTTTCAGGATCTTTCATTCCAAGATCTTTTTCACAGAAATCAGCTCTGGTGAAAAGCTCATTTATATTCCTTCCTGATAATAAATCAGGGTTTTCTCCGGTAAGCTTTGCAAAAGCAGGGTTTACGGTTACAATCTCCTCAGCATCCAAGGTCAAAATCAACGCATCTTTGGAGCTATCCCAGACGTTTTTAAATTGCTCTTCCGCTGCCATTTTCTCCTTTTCTTTCGTATCAAAAGCGGCTTTTAGCAATCCTAATTTTTTGAGCTGCTGGTAAAGCTCATTGATCAAAAAACCGATGCCGACCAAGAAGACACAGGTTAAGAATACAAACCAAAACTGAAGGTAAAAAGGCCTCTTTATCGTGAAGGGCTTTGAAAAGACGGTTTGAGAGAAGTCGTCTCCTTCGTAGGATGATTTGAGCTCCAGCTGATAATTCCCTGATGGAAGATTATTAAAATAAAGCTTCGATGATTTGGGGTTCCGAATGATTTCCCAATCCTCGTTTTCCAATCCCTGAAGCCTGTAGTGAACCCACAGCTCCTTTGATTCATTGAACCCAGGCGCCATAAATTCAGCTTGAAATGAATTTTCTGAGTAGGGGACTATAATTTCCCCCGAATCACGAGGCTCAAATTTCCCGACTTTATAAGAGCTAAGATGGATTTTAGGAGATCCTTTTGCGTGAAATTTTTCCTCAGGGAAAAAAACTGAAAAACCTTTTTGAGTACCAATAATGATTTTCCCATCTTCACTTTCGATCAAAGCTCCTCGATTGATTTCATTGCCTATCAGGCCATTACTCTCATCGTATCTGATAAATTCATTTTGGGTTAGTTTGATGACTCCGAAATCTGTCCCTAACCAAATATTACCTTGAGAATCCTTGAGAATACAATACACAGAATTATCAATCCGCTGACCATTCAACTCATAATCAACCACTTTGCTATCCTTAAAGATTTTTAACCCCGTATCCGTTCCGATCAGCATCCCTTCATCAGTCTCCAAAATATCAAAGCCTTGAACGATGACGAATCTACCGTTTTCTTGCAATGCTGGCTGATCAGTATATTTTTGACTTGCCATCACTACTATTCTTCCGTCTTTCAATTTCGCTGCCTTTCTCAGGAAAAAGATGGGTTGATTGATAAGCTTTTGGATTTCCCCAACAAGATCTCGCTGGTATAATTCAGAACCTTTGGCTGATTTTGGGGCGATAAAAACTGATTTGGGCCCTACTAAAAGAACACTATCACCTTCCACTTCAACGGAAGAGATCGCTGTATCATTTGGTGGTTTGAAATGAACGGTTTTTCCGGTTTTTGGAAAATATTTCCCAACTCCACCCAAATTTGCCGAAAACCAAACCTCCCCAGATTTCGGGTCCTGACTGAAATTCACTATTCGTTCCTGTGGCGTACCGTCTATAAATAAATCCTTATATACAGTGGATATCTTCATTTTGGAAAATTTTTGGATGCCATTGTTAAATCCAAAAAGAAAATTTCCTCCCCCTAAATCCAAAATCGCAGATATTTCTTCTGCCATCAATCCCACCTGAGACTTTGCGTAATTCTGAAATTCTAAACTGTTAATATTAACTACTCCCCTAGAGGTGACAATCCAAAGAATTCCTTCCCTATCAATGAATCCTTCATGGATATAAAATGAATTCAGCAGGCTATTTAAGTTCAATATTATTGGAAATTTAGTATAGCTGGCAAATTTCCGAAGCTGAGAATTGAAATAATAAAACACGTTATCATCCTTAAAAAACAGACCAAAGCATGGCTCTCTCAAAAAATCAATTTCAGAAATATTAGTATCGATTATTGTGGTAGGCTGGTCAAATGCTGGCCCCTTAGCTAAAAAATTGCTGCCCAAAAAATAGTATTCGCCAGAATAAGGAGACTGCCTAACAAGCAATGGAGCGCTTGGAAGCTTTATCCCCCCCATTTCTATTTTTTGAAATTTCGAATCTATGAATGTGAACGCCGCAGTTTCAAATAAAAAATAATTTTTCTGATCAATTGTTGACACAGAAAACAAATTTCCAAACTTGGCAAAATCTGGTCTTGGAATCTTCTTGAAGTCTTTACCACCCGAACCCCAAGTGACTAGAATCTCTTCATTATCAAGAAAAAACTGCTTGTCTTTACCTTTCCCTTTTACAAAAAAATTAATCTGATTACTCTGTTTGGTGCCGAAATCAACCGGCAAAACTACCTCTTCCCATTTACCATAGCCTCCCTTAAATAATTTCGGTAACCCATTTTGGTTGTAAAGCCAGATGATACCATCCTCATCAATTAAAATGGATATCCTAAATTCAAACTTCGCAATAAGGGAATCAGGTAACGCATAAGTTTGAATCCCATCCGAATAATAAATTCCTCGAGCAGTAGCGAACCACATCCTCCCTAGAGAGTCCTGTTCTACTTTTAGAACGTTTTGGACAGGTAAACTCACTCCCTTTGGAAGGGTGTTAAACTTGAAATTTTGGGATAAAACCACTGAATTACTACCTAGCACTAAAAGCAATAGGATTCCGAAAAAACGGACTAAATTAATCATCGGAGCAAGGTAAAAAGATTTATCAAGTTAATTTAAGCCGAGATAGTTAAGCTTTTCTTTTGTAGGCGGGTGGAAACCTCTATTTTTGTGCAAACTTTAAAAATCGACGCATGAGTGTACTAGTCAATAAAAATTCCAAGGTAATCGTACAAGGATTTACCGGGTCTGAGGGCTCCTTCCACGCACAGCAAATGATCGAATACGGAACTAACGTAGTTGGTGGCGTGACTCCAGGCAAAGGAGGTTCGACTCATTTGGAAAGACCTGTTTTCAACTCTGTAGCCGAAGCCGTTGAAAATACTGGTGCAGATACTTCAATCATTTTTGTGCCTCCAGCTTTCGCTGCCGATGCAATTATGGAAGCAGCAGATGCAGGAATCAAAGTCATTATCACCATCACAGAGGGAATCCCAGTAGCTGACATGATGCGTGCCAAGCCATATATCATCGAAAGAGGCGCTACACTTATTGGCCCTAACTGCCCAGGAGTCATCACTCCAGGAGAAGCAAAAGTAGGCATCATGCCAGGTTTTGTTTTCAAAAAAGGCAGAATCGGAATCGTATCCAAATCAGGAACTTTGACTTACGAAGCTGCTGACCAAGTGGCAAAAGCTGGTTTGGGTGTATCCACTGCCATTGGTATTGGCGGAGATCCAATCATCGGTACTTCTACGAAGCAAGCTGTTCAGCTATTGATGGAAGATCCTGAAACTGATGCAATCGTCATGATCGGAGAAATCGGAGGAAACTACGAAGCAGAAGCCGCATTGTGGATCCGAGAAAATGGTAATAAGAAGCCCGTGGTAGGATTCATCGCTGGCCAGACTGCTCCTGCTGGACGTAGAATGGGTCATGCTGGTGCGATCATCGGAGGCGCTGACGACACTGCAGCAGCTAAAATGAGAATCATGAGAGAAAACGGAATTCACGTAGTCGACTCTCCAGCGGAGATCGGAGCTACCATGGCTCAAGTATTGGGCGTACACGCTTAAAGGATATAATATATTCGATTTCTGATGTCGGATATATGGAAGCCGCTTCGATTGAGTTCGGGGCGGTTTTTATATGTAAACTTTCGCATGAGCGAAGATAATATGATAGAATTACTCCATTAAAAACTCCAACCCAGGCTTAGCCCAATTCCATATGGATTAAAAATAACCTTCTTTTCAGCACCTTCATATCTTTCAAAACCAAAGGTAGGAGTATAACCGGCCCTAAAAAAGAAACCTCCAGCGGACTTCTGGTACCGATACCCAATTCTGGGAACAATAGTTTTACCCCAATAGGGTTGTTCTCTTATATTTCGTGGGAAATCCTTATCAAAGATATAGCGTCTTTCGCGGTAGGTAAGGAACCCAATTCCGAATTCCAAATGGCCTTTTGACTTTCCCCAAAAAGCTGTGATCTCTGCTGGAAATACCGGTACCAAATACGCTGGACGAATGGGTTCGCTTGCTCTTCGATAGCGCAAGGAGAAACCAGCACTTGCTGAAATCTTCAGCCTATCTTTTTGATAGAAAATACGACCATAATTCAGTGCATAGCCATAGGAGTTTCCCGCCAATTCGACATGGATTGAGTTTTTAGCTGTGAAAATTTCAGATTCAGTTTGTGCAGCGGCCTTGTTTTGAGAAAATAAGAACAAAGCAATCAGTGAGAAGAGTAAGGATTTATAGGAGGGTGCCATAATGAGTTTAGTTTTAGTTGAGAATCGAATTTTTTTTTACAAACCAGATTATTTAACTATCTAGTTACTACTTTTTTTCCAAAAAAAATAGTTTCCTCTTTATTCCGATTAAAAATGTAGGGCTTTAACAATTCCACTATAATCCTAAACTTTCCGCCCAATCCTTTTTCGATCACTTTTTTTAGAGTTGAGACTCTGATATCACTCACTGCTCTTTCAATCTTCGAAATATATGCTCTGTTCACATTTAGTTTTCGAGCCAATTCAGCTTGAGTCATATCCGCCTTGACTCTTGCATCTTTTACTAACTCAGCAATCGTAAATGCCTGCGATCTCTCTTCAAAAGCACCCCTGGACGCTGTACCAATTTTGCCATACTTGATGTCAAAATGCTGATTGATGGTTTTTGGAGTTTTCATTTTCCAAACCTTTTTCATCGAGACAATCTAAATCCAAAAAACACAACTTCAAACTAATCTACCCCCTTTCAGGAATTGGCGTTCCAGTTTTACAATTTTTCAATCTTCCAATTCGCCACGGCGAACAAGTTTTTTCAATCTTCAATTCCTTACCTTTGCCCCTTCAATTCCAAGCCAATGATTTCAGTAGATAATGTTGCCGTTATTCACAGCGGTTCCACCCTCTTTAGTAATATTTCCTTTGCCATCAACGACACCGACAAAATTGCCCTCATGGGTAAAAATGGTGCTGGCAAATCCACCCTTTTGAAGATCATCGCAGGACAGACCAAGCCAAGTTCGGGTTCGGTTTCTGCGCCAAAGGACTTTGTGGTCGCATACCTACCTCAGCACTTACTGACTTCGGATGATTGCTCGGTAATGGATGAGACTTCCAAAGCATTCGCCAGCTACCTCTACATGAAAACGGAAATCGAGCGAATCAATGAGGAATTAACCGTGCGGACAGATTACGAATCAGATGGCTATTACAAACTGATCGAGCAGGTTTCAGAATTGAGCGAGAAGTTCTACGCCATCGAGGAAGTAAATTACGAAGCTGAAGTTGAGAAAGTACTTTTGGGTTTGGGCTTTGAAAGAGCTGATTTGACTCGTTCCACTTCGGAATTCTCTGGAGGTTGGAGAATGCGTATTGAGTTGGCGAAGATTCTTTTACAGAAGCCTGATTTGATCCTTCTCGATGAGCCGACCAACCACCTGGATATCGAGTCAATTCAGTGGCTGGAGGATTTTCTACTTACTAAGGCAAAGGCTGTCGTAGTCATCTCCCACGATAGAGCTTTTGTAGATAACATCACTACCCGGACCATTGAGTTGACCATGGGCCGAATGTATGATTACAAAGCCAAGTACAGTCACTACCTGGAACTCCGAAGAGAGCGTCGCGAGCAGCAGCAAAAGCAATTCGAGGAGCAGCAGGCGGTCATTTCGGATATTCAGGGATTTATCGATCGCTTCAAAGGCACCTATTCCAAGACACTTCAGGTACAATCTCGAGTGAAAATGCTGGAGAAATTAGAGATCATACAAGTAGACGAGGTGGATAGCTCCGCATTGAAACTTCGATTCCCTCCTTCCCCTCGATCTGGAAATTATCCTGTAATTGTAGACGACATGACCAAAAGCTATGGCGATCATGTAGTTTTCAAAAAAGCAGCTATGACCATCGAACGTGGCCAAAAAGTATCCTTTGTTGGAAAAAATGGAGAAGGAAAATCTACCATGATCAAAGCGATCATGAGTGAGATCGATTTTGAGGGAAAATGTGAATTGGGGCATAATTCTCTGATCGGATATTTCGCTCAGAATCAAGCTTCCCTTTTGGACGAAAGTTTGACGATTTTCGAAACGATCGACTATATCGCTGTCGGGGAAGTGCGCACCAAAGTCAAAGATATCTTGGGTGCGTTCATGTTTAAAGGCGATGAGATCAACAAGAAAGTGAAAGTCTTGTCAGGTGGAGAAAAAACTCGACTAGCGATGATCAAACTACTTTTAGAACCAGTCAACTTGCTGATTCTCGATGAGCCGACCAACCATTTGGATATGAAAACCAAAGACATCATCAAGGATGCGTTGAAAGCTTTTGATGGCACGTTGATCATCGTATCTCACGATCGGGATTTCTTGGATGGATTGGTCACCAAAGTGTTTGAATTTGGTAATAAGCGGGTAAAAGAGCACTTTGAAGACATCAATGGCTTCCTGAGAAATAAGAAGATTGAGAATCTGAAGGAAGTGGAGCGGTAGGTAGATTCTGGATGTTGGATGTTGGGAGGGCATTTCGTTGAGATTGGCTGCTCGGGAATCGAATGGAAAAAACCACCTCGGTCTTATGAGTTTGCGTTAAGGTTTTTTGTTAGGATTCCTCCATGTGTTAAAAACTGCATACACAACGATTGAATCATTTACAACTGAATAAACCGCTACAAAGGGAAATTTTTTAATTCTACACTCACGATATACACCTCTCTTAACTGGATAAGATTCGGGGGATTTCTTGATAAAACCGAATGCTTCCTCGACAGCTTTAAAAAATTTTTCTCCTAATCCCTCGCTAGTATCTTCATAATATGAGAAAGCAAGTAAAAGATCTGTTTTAGCCTCCTCCTTTATTTCAAACTTCACTTGAGCATTTTTTTGGCTGCATCTTTCACTTCTTGCCAAGAATAAGAACCTGACTCGCCAGCTAGGTGCCTAGCCCTTCTTTCATCAAGAATCTCATATTCTTCATCTGTTAATCCGAATTCAGATTTATCGTCGACAGGATCTTTGATACTCTTATAAATCTCGTCCCTTGGTACTTCTTCCACTCGATCAGCTTTCGCCATTAGAAATGAAAGTCCCAAATCCTCTTTTTCCTCGACAGAAAGCACCTTACTATTTACCCCAAGTTTTTCCAAAAGTTCTGAAACAAATTTAAGCTCCTTCTCATCTTTAGGATTTACAATAATAGAGTCCATATTGATTTAGTTTAAAGACAAAGTTTATCTTCTCAAATTTACAACAATCTTCATCCAAAGATCAAAAAGACTTAAGCAAAAAACGGCATTCGTCAAACTGCCGTTTTTTTGTTTTGTATATGACATCGGTCAAAAGACATCAATAACCTAACTATTTTACAACCCAAACACTCGTGGTAGCCAAAGTGAAATCTCAGGAAACAACATGATCAGAATCAAAGCCAAAACCATCGCTAAGAAGAAAGGCAATAGTGGCTTGATGACTTTCTGAATCGTGGTATTGGCAATGCCCACTCCAATAAAGAGAATTGATCCTACAGGTGGCGTACAGAGTCCAATACAAAGATTGAGCACCATCATAATCCCAAAGTGGACTGGGTCTACTCCTAAAGCCGTTACAACAGGAAGGAAAATCGGTGTGAAAATCAAAACTGCCGGAGTCATATCCATGAAGATTCCCACAAATAACAAAAGGACATTAATCATGATTAAGATCACCACAATGTTGTCACTCAATGAAAGCATGGCATTGCTTATATTTTGAGGAATCTCTTCACTCGACATTACCCAAGACATTGCCATCGAAGTCGCGATTAGCAACATCACCACAGCAGTGGTCTCTGAAGATTTAAGCAATACCGCCGGAAGATCTTTAACTCCAATTTCACGATATACCAAGGATAAAATCAAGCTATAAACGACCGCAATCGCTGAGGCTTCTGTTGCGGTAAAAACTCCGCCAATAATTCCCCCAATCACCACGACCAACAAAAATAAACTTGGAACTGCATCCCAAAAGGTTCTTAAAACTAACTTCATCGAGGATGGCTCACCTGCCGGAAGCTTTTTGATCTTGACCATAATAGCCGCAGTGATCATCAAGAAAAGCCCAACCAATAATCCCGGCAAATAACCTGCAACGAATAGTGCGGCCACTGAGACGCCTCCTGATGCCAGTGAATAAACAATCAGCACATTGGAAGGAGGGATAATTAATCCTGTGGTCGATGCGGTAATATTCACTGCAGCGCCAAGTTCTTTTGGATAACCTTCTTTTTCCATTCGCTTTCCTAAAATCCCTCCCATGGAAGATGCCGCTGCTACTGCAGAACCGGCGATTGCCCCCATCAGCATCGCAGCAACTACGTTCACATGCAGTAATCCACCTGGAAGTCTACCGGTAAGTGCTTTCGCAAATTCAATCAATCGATTTGCAATGCCTCCACGGTTCATCAACTCGCCAGCAAGGATAAAGAATGGAATCGCCAACAAGGAAAAACTATCTAAGCCTGTTCCCATCCGCTGAGCTACTGTGGTGATTGCAGGCATACTCGCCACAGTCACCATCAAGGTCAACATACTCGATAAACCCAAACTCCAGGCTACTGGAACACCAATCCCTAAGAAAAATATAAATGATATAACAAGAATTAAAATAGGTAAGATCTCCATTAGTGACTGGTTTTGATAGCTTGAATAGATTGAGACATTGCTAC
Organism: Algoriphagus sp.; assembly: GCA_017858365.1. Lineage (GTDB taxonomy): Bacteria > Bacteroidota > Bacteroidia > Cytophagales > Cyclobacteriaceae > Algoriphagus. The sequence continues at coordinate 11,816 of JAFMBQ010000038.1, forward strand.
GAGCTGGTAATAAATCACCAGCAAGCCACTAAAAGGAATAATGCCATAAACATAGGCAAGTGGTATCTGAAGCGCCGCAGATTTTTGTCCTAAAATAAAGGTAATGTACACGAGATTGGACCCACCGATAAGCATGATTGTCAATGCAAAAACCAGGACGCAAGCATCTATGAATACCATGAGTTTCATCTGATTTCTTGAACTCAAACTTGTCAACAAAATATCAATCGCAAGGTGCTCCTTCTTGCCTGCTACGTAGGCCGAGCCAAGCATTCCTAACCAAATCAACATATACCTAGCCAGCTCATCTGTGAACGAACTTGGATCTTGAAATACATACCTGGATACGACTTGCCAAGTCACATTGATCACCATCAAGGCCATCAAGACGACCAGCATGGTGGAAATAAAGCGATCCAATTTGGATTTGGTCTCGAGTGAAAACATAGGCTTGCCTTTATTTTGGGTTAATTAACTGCTTGAATCGCCATTGCGATTTTATAGATTTCAGGTTGTTCGATCGCTAACTGATCGTAGATCCCATTGACAGCTTCGCGGAAAGGAGCTTTATCTGGATAAGTAATAGTCACACCTGCCTTTTCTAATTCCCGCATTGACTCGGCAGTTGAAGCGGCCCAAAGCTCATATTGATACGTTGCCGATTCATCAGCTGCTTCCTGAAGCCATTGTTGCTCCTGAGGAGTCAATGACTCCCAAACCTTGGTGCTGACGATGACTACATCAGGCAAGGCAGCGTGCTCATCCAAACTATAGAATTTGCAGACCTCGTAATGTTTCGAGGTATACAAACTAGGCGGGTTATTTTCTGCGGCATCCACGATTCCTTGCTGAAGTGCGGTGTATAATTCCCCGTACGACACAGGAGTCGGCGAGCCACCCATAGCCTTCACCATATTGGATGCGGTGATACTCTCCATCACCCGAACTTTCTTTCCTGCCAAATCCGCAGGAGTTACCACGGATTTATCTTTGGTATAAAAGCTTCGCTTGCCAGCATCATAATAGGTCAATCCACGCAACCAAAATTTCTCACCATTTAGGAGTAGTTCCTTTCCGATTGGCCCGTCTAAAACTTTCTTCTGGTGCGCATCATCCCGAAATAAATAAGGTAAGCCAAAGACAGACATCGTCGGAGCAAAGCCTTCCAATGCTGCAGCTGATACCTTGGTCATCCCCAAACTTCCGATCTGCAAAAGTTCCAAAAGCTCCCGCTCAGAACCCAATTGTTGATTTGGAAATACCTTCATTCGCAGTTTCCCGTTGGATTTCTCTTCCAACCGTTTAGCTAGAAAAAGCATCGCCTCATGCACCGGATGGTTAGTAACCTGTGCATGACCCATTTTGATCATTTTGAAATTTAGCGGACTGCCACAGGAAAAAGGAAGCGCTCCTACCAGAAGTATAGCAAGGATAAAAAGAAGGGGTTTTTTCATGGGTTTATTGAATTGAGCTAGTCCTTACGATGATTTCCGCAATACCGAAATAAGCTAGGACTGACAGCATCTTAGTATTAAAGATGCTTTGATATCACCCATTTTCAAAATCAATTATGGCTAGTGGCATAAGAGACCTTGAGATCTGGAAGTTTAAATGGAATTTTTGTTTTTCCTTTAAATTCATGATCGTTATAAAACTGCCATTACGATAAAAATAAAGCTCTTTTTGAAATCTTCAATTTGAAAAAGAGGGAAACCCAAGACCTGAAAACGATTCCGTAACAATCTAAAAATACAAGTACTTTGTTTTAGCTGAAGTCTATTCTTCGAAAGGGAAATTCACAATTGACTGTCTTTTGGATGAAAGATATAATCCTCGAATCAACTCTAGTGACCTCCGTGCAGTCGTACCATCCACTGAATATTCTCCTTCATTCTCTAGGCTATCAATAAATTCCGCCCATTGCAATTGATGAAGGATTCCACTTATAGCCATTGGATCAGCAGCCCCTGAGGAACTGAAAACTCGACTTTCTTCAAGCTTTGTCTCCGAACCCTTGATTTCCCAATGAGTGATTTTACCACCTTCTAAGATGGCGCTTCCCTTCGAGCCAAAGATTTCGATTCGCTCTGGCAATCCTGGATACAGTGCGGTTGATGAGGTGATATTTCCTGTAGCGCCATTTTTGAAATTAACTATAGCTACGCCCAGATCCTCTCCCTCAATCTGATGATAAACAGTTTTCACTTGTCCAAAAAGGGATGAAACTTCTCCCATCAAATCCAATAAAAGATCAATCGTATGAATCCCCTGATTGATCAAAGCCCCACCACCATCTACTTCAATCGTGCCTTTCCAATCACTTTTACTGTAGTATTCCTCATTTCGAAACCAATTCACATAGGCATTACCCATCAAAAGCTTTCCGAATAAACCGGCATCCACTGCTGATTTCAATTTTTGATAATCTGAAGAAAAGCGATTTTGGAAAATCACCGAAAGCTTTACGCCATGAACTTGGCAAGCTTCAATCAATTGATCCGCTCGGGCTAGTGTCACTTCGATCGGCTTCTCAATGATAAGATGTTTTCCAGCTTTTGCTGCGGCTAGGGCTGGTTCCAAATGCCGCCCACTTGCCGTACAGATACAGATTATATCGAGGTCAGGATGGGTTAAAAATGCTTGGATGTCAGAATAGGCTTTGACTCCAAATTTCGCTTCAGCTTCTTTCGCTCGATCTGGAGAGCTACTACAAACTGCTACCAACTCCGCATTTTTTATTGCCCTAATGGAAGCTGCATGAATACCGGCTATGGCACCAGTTCCTATAATCCCGACTTTTTTCATGAGGTTGAAAGCGTTAAAAGTTTATCCCAAAGCTCAGTATTAATGGGGATTCCTGACTTCAAATTCGATTCTCTAATCTGAAGTACCTGCTCACCTGGATATCGAACCGACTTGTCTTCAAATACGGAAGAGGATTTCAAATCTGCAATGATCGAATCTATTTTGGACTCCATCCACTCCGTCAAATTTAATTTTACCGGGTCAAAACAAATAAATACTTGCGAGAGCCCCTTCTCTATACCATCTTTCCCAACTTCCATTGTAGAATTCCCTCCGGAAAGGACTGTTACGAGTATATCTAACATGAGCGAGAGCCCAGCTCCTTTCCACATCCCTGTGGGTAGCGCGAGATGAGAGAAGAGAATATCTTCAGGTGATTTTGTCAAATTTCCATTCGAATCAAACCCACCATCAAATGGTAATTGCTCGCCTTTTTTCTTGGCGATTTCCATTTTCCCATAGGCAAATTGGGACATTGCCATATCCAGCACCACATGGCCAGAACTTCGGGGAATTGCGATTACTAAAGGATTATTTCCAAGTTTGGGCTCACTTCCTCCCCAAGTTGGCATATTGGAAATGGTATTGGTAAAGCAAATTCCGATACAGTGTGCATCTGCAGCCTGCCAACCAAAATTCCCTGCTCGCATCCAGTGATTCGTATTCATCAGCGTCACAGCACTCATCCCAAAGGACTTTGCCAGCTCGATCGCCCTATCCATTGCAAATTCAGCGTTTAGATTACCTGGACCGGATCGACCATCGTAGCGCTCCATCATTCCAATTTGGGCAATCAATTCCGGTTCATTTTGAGGAATAACAAAACCCTTTTTGATGAAATCTAAAAAAAGAAAAAAACGATTCACTCCATGGGAATACACGCCATCCCGATCTGCTTGAGCAAATAAGGTTGCACAGCGAATTGCTCGATCTTGCTCAAATCCCTGCTTGATTAGGCAGGAGGTAAGTGTGGCAACTAGATTTTCAAATGGGATTCTCACCTGTTCCATAGACTTTAATTTAGGTTGATTTCAACATCGGTTTTGCTCGTTTACAAAGCTGAAGGGAAATACCCCAAGGATCCCGAAGCATAACCAGATGTGATCCATCGGGCAAAATATCATCAGAAAATAGCGTCGCACCCTCCCTAATTAGCCTATCCTTATCTGCTGTTGGATTTTCAGAAACTAAAGCCAAATGAACAGCTAAAGGATGAAAAGCATTGAAATCAAGCGTTTCACCTTTTGGGTTAGTGTATATTTCAAGCATTATGGTCCCACTATCATCTGCCAAAAAAGTCATATAGGGCGATTCGTCCATCTTTTTAATTATACTCAGGCCAAGGTGGGTCTCATACCAAAGAGACATTGCCAGCGTATCGGGCACATTCAAAGCAAAGTGTTCAAATTTCATGGTTTAATAGAAATGGGGAAATTCACATTTCAACAATAATGATTAATTGTGGAAAGCTTTCCTAAAATCCCATCACAAATCCTACTTTTAGCTATTCTTGATTCCAAACTACTCAAAGAATTTAAATTTCTGATTCAACTTATATGAAACCGCTTCAAAGAACAGCATCCCCATCCGACTCTTTCCCTGTAAATATCCTTCAATTTGGCTATGGAAATTTTCTGCGGGGATTCGCTGACTGGATGGTCGAAGTAGCGAACTCCAAAGGAGTATTTAGAGGAAAAATTGAGGTAGTTCAAATCCATAGTAAGGAGGTCGACGCTAGAATCGGAAAACAAGCTGGATTATTTCATGTCATCGAGCGAGGTCAAAGTAAAGGTGAATTAGTAGACCGAGCCACTTTAGTCTCTTGCGTCTCGGGTGTCATTTCCATTTTCGAAGATTACGAATCCTATTTGAAGCTCGGAGAGAATCCAGATTTGGAATTTATGATCTCTAACACTACTGAGTCAGGCATCCGATTCGATTCCGAAGATCTTCCAATCGACTCTATTTCAAAAACCTTTCCAGGAAAACTCACGGCATTACTCTTTCGCCGATTCAACCATTTTCATGGAGATACTGGCAAAGGCTTGATTTTTCTGCCTTGCGAATTGATTGAAAAAAATGGGCAACAGCTAAAATCTTGTATTCTTGCCTATGCAGAAAAATGGAATTTACCTCAGGAATTCAACCATTGGATCTCAGTTCATAATTCCTTCTGTGACACACTTGTCGACCGAATCGTGCCGGGCTATCCCAAGTCTGAAATGGAAGAGATCTCAGAAAAATTGGGATACAAGGATGAGTTGGCAGTGATGGTCGAGCCTTATCATTTTTGGGCGATTCAGGGACCTCTCGCAGTCCAAGAAAGATTTCCACTTGATCAGGCAGGTTTAAATGTGAAGTTTGTAACTGATCTTACCCCCTATCGAACCATGAAAGTTCGAATTCTAAATGGAGCACATACCACATTGGTTCCGTATGCCTACCTCCATGGCTTCCGAACGGTACGAGAAGCGGTTGAAGATTCGGAAATGGGTTCTTTTTTGAGAAAAGCGATTTTTGAGGAAATCATCCCAAGTCTGGATTTTTCAGAAGCCGAATTAAAAGCTTTTGCAAATGATGTACTGGAGCGTTTTG
>JAFMBQ010000039.1 GCA_017858365.1 Algoriphagus sp.
TTATGATGCAGATTAGCAAGACTCAATAGCACCTGAAAATTGTTAGGTTCTAATTCCAATGCTCGTTCAAAATCAGCTTTCGCATTCTCAAAATTTTGCAATTCTTCATAAGACCTACCTCGATGATACAAGATTCGCACATCATTAGGCTGATATTTTAACTCATCTGAGTATTCAGTTGCCGCCTCCGCGAATTTCTTATCAGTGAAGAATTTATCTCCTTTACTGACTTTCTGATCTGAACATGCAAAAAACATGATCACGAAAATCAAGGAAAAGGAAATTGAAGCGATTTTTTTCATAAAGGTTGGTTTATACTGCTACACTATTGTCTCGAAGCGCTTCGTTCAGCGAAGTCTTTAGATCAGTGGAGGCTTTTCGTTGGCCTATTATTAAGGCGCAAGGGACTTGGTAAATCCCAGCAGCAAACTGCTTTGGGATTGTTCCGGGGATTACTACTGATCTATCGGGGACATATCCTCTGTAGACTACAGGTTCAGATCCTGTTACATCAATTATTTTAGAACTTGCAGTAAGGGTCACTCCTGCTCCGATTACCGCTTGCTTACCGATTCGAACACCTTCAACAATAATGGCTCGGGAGCCAATGAATGCGCCATCTTCGATAATGACCGGAGCCGCTTGTACTGGCTCTAACACTCCCCCAATCCCTACTCCACCACTCAAATGAACATCTTTTCCAATCTGCGCACATGATCCGACAGTTGCCCATGTGTCAACCATCGTGCCACTGTCCACATAGGCCCCGATATTAACATAACTTGGCATCATCACCACCCCACTCGCTAGAAATGCACCATATCTCGCCACAGCATGGGGAACTACCCGAACACCTTGCTTCGCATAATTTGACTTCAGCGCCATTTTATCATGAAACTCGAAAGGTCCCACCTCGATGGTTTCCATCTTTTGAATGGGGAAATAAAGAATCACTGCCTTCTTCACCCAGTCATTAACTTTCCAACTTCCATCTTCCATCGGCTCTGCTACACGCTGCTGACCCGAGTCCAACTCAGCAATAATTGTTTTGATCGCAATTTGAATTTCCTTTTGCTTTAATAATTCTCGGTTTTCCCAAGCTCTTTCAATGAGATTTCTTAGTTCCATATTTTTGGTTAGTTTCGTTTATGCCTGATAATTCCCAATCACAGACTACCGTAGTAATCGCCTCCTCGCTCAAGCCTGTAAAGGATATTCGAGCTTGGGGCAAGCTTGGGATTTCAATTCGTGAAACAAGTAAATACAGCTTAAACATCATAGGCTTTTCAGCTAAAAAGATTGAAAAGTCTGAAGAAGCAAATTTTTATTCATCAATGGCTTTTAGCCGCAGTCGCTGGGATCGAATTAGAGCCATGGCCCGATTTACCGAATTGCTATTGAAAATCAGACCAGAGCTACTGATTTGCTGCACCTATGAATATTTGCCGTTTGCACGATTTTTCAAAAAGATCATTGGGTATAAATTAGTCTATGACGTACAAGAAAATTACGTGGCAAACCTTTCGCTAAATCCTTTGCTTACTGAAAAAAAAAGAAAGCAACTCGGTAAAATCATCCTTAGAATGGAAGCGCCAAATGGGATTGATTTATTTCTTTTTGCAGAATCTTGCTATCAAAACGAGATGCCTGAAAAGACTCCTTATCTGGTTTTGGAAAATAAATTTGCAGGTAGCATTCAGCAGATTTTACCAAAGAATTATAGCGGTAAAAAACACTTCAAATTTCTAATTTCCGGAACCCTAACTCCAGCCTATGGAACAGTTGAAGCCATCACTTGGTATCGAGAAATTCACTCCATTTATCCAGGCTCCAGCTTGCGGATTATTGGCCACGTTTCCTTGGATTTTTATAGAAAAGTTATTGAAGAAACGGCCGCAAATGAACCTTCAATTTTTCTCGAATTAAGCGAAATTCCGGTTCCTCATTCGAAGCTTTTAGAAGCCTATTCCGATGCTGATTTCCTGCTTTTACCCTACCAAGAACACGCTGCGATTCGGGATAAAATGCCCACCAAATTATTCGAAGCCGCCGCTTTAGGAATTCCAGTTTTGCATAGCCCAAACTCCAATTGGGAAATTTTTTCAGAAGCCCACAGCTCGGGGCATCCAATTGATTTTTCAAAAAATGAGCTTCCTGAAGAATCCTTCCAAGAAGCTATTTCAAAAACCTATTTCACCAATTCCCCCGACTCCTCCTTGCTCTGGTCTTCCCAAAGTCAAAATTTTATTAACGCAATCTCTTCCCTGCTCGAAAAGTAAGACTGGTTGATAAGCTTACATACTTATCCACTTTGTGACTTTTGGGGACACCAATTTACCTAATTTGGAAACTCATATTTTTTCTCAAAATTCAAGAAAAAGCAAACCAATTTGCTAAAAAATGCAGGTTCAAATAATTAGTGATGAGATTTATAGCTCATTTTTTTAGTCTAGGCTAATTATTATTTTACCCTAGACTAAACTGATAAACACAAACCAAATCCACTTATCCACATCAGATTTAGCCATATTATAACTTTTATTTAGGGATAGCTAAATATATTTTTTACCTTTGTCCTAGCACCCAAACGAATCCAGATTTGACTACAGCAGAAGAAAATTATTTAAAAGCCATCTACCACCTTTCCGAAGGCGGAAAAAAGAGTGTCTCTACCAATGATGTAGCAGGCGCCATGAAAACTAAGCCGGCCTCAGTAAGTGACATGCTTCGAAAGCTAGGTGAGAAAGAAGTCATCGAGTACCGAAAATATTACGGGGTTCATATAACAGATGAGGGTAAAAAACAGGCCCTTCAAACTATCCGAAAGCATCGACTCTGGGAAGTGTTTTTGGTAGACAAATTAAACTTCGCTTGGGACGAAGTACATGAGGTGGCCGAGGAGCTCGAGCACATCCAATCCCCCCTACTAATTCAGCGCCTAGATGCATTCCTGAACTACCCGAAATTTGACCCGCATGGTGACCCTATTCCGGATGAATTTGGAGATGTAAAAGCCAAGCCAAGACTAGTCCTAAATGAAATGGAAATCGATCAGATGGGACAGATCGTGGCAGTAAAAGATAGCTCCGCTGCCTTCCTAAAATACCTCGATAAAGTGGGTGCTTACATAGGCGCTAGGATTAAGATTTTGGACAAGACAGACTTTGACGGTTCCATCGAAATTCTGGTGGACCAAAAGAAAAATCTCTTTATGTCCAAAGAAGTTGCAGCAAATATTCTAATCCAACAATCATGAGCCGCCTACTGATCTTTCTACTTTGTACGTCACTTTTCCTTGCCTGCAAATTTGAAAATCCAGAGGAGCGACTTAAACCACAAATCGTGGTCACTACAAGTATTCTTGCCGATGGGATCAGGAACCTAGTAGGAGATGCGGCCGATGTCGTTGCCTTGATGCCTGCCGGAGTCGACCCGCATTTATATAAAGCTTCGGCACGTGATCTAGACCTTCTGCTGGAAGCGGATATCGTGCTTTACCACGGTCTTTTTCTGGAAGGAAAAATGACGGAAATCTTTGAAAAACTAAGCTTGAGAAAAGACCTGATTAATGTTTCCGAGAATATTCCAACTGAACTTTTGCTCAGATCAGGACCGGAAGCCCATAGCGTTGATCCTCACATTTGGTTTGATGTCAAGCTATGGTCTATGGCGATGGATCATGCAGCAGCTGAATTGATCCTGATAAATCCAACTTGGGAAACTATAATTAGCGCCAATTCCAAATCGTATCAAGCTCAATTAGCGGAATTAGATCAGGCAACAAAACTGAAAATAACTGAACTCAGCAAATCCAACCAAGCCTTAATTACCGCCCATGATGCTTTTGCTTATTTCGGCAAAGCCTATGGAATTGAAGTGCTAGGCCTACAAGGGCTTTCAACCTTAAGTGAACCCGGACTTAGAGATTTGACTGGATTGATAAAATTTATAGTCCAACGGGATATCAAAGCTGTATTTGCAGAGCAAACCATCTCTCCAAAAGCCATCCAAGCCGTGGTCGCAGGATGCGAAAGTCAAAATCATCAAATCAAACTTGCCGGCCCACTCTATACGGATAGCCTCGGTGATCCTGAGGGTGAAGCCGGAACCTATATCGGCATGGTCCACACGAATGTATCTGTCATCTTTCAAAGCCTTATTCAATGATTACTCAGGTAAAATCTCCCATATTAGAAATCCATGACCTAACGGTAAGTTATGATCAAAGCCCAGTGCTTTGGAATGTGGATTTAAGTTTGCCCTCCGGAAAACTCATCGGAATACTTGGTCCAAACGGGGCTGGAAAATCCACGTTGATCAAAGCAATCATGGGCTTAGTAGACCCTTCCGGTGGCTATGTAAAGCTATTTGACAAAACTCTCGAGGAAGTACGAAGCCGCATCAGCTATGTACCTCAGCGGGAATCTGTGGATTGGAATTTCCCAGCCTCAGTCCTCGATGTAGTGATGATGGGGACTTATGGCAAACTTGGACTTTTCAAACGACCAGGAAAAAAGGAAAAGGAGCTTTCTATGGAGTCTTTAGAGAAAGTGGGGATGCATGGCTTTGCCAATCGTCAAATCTCAGAGCTTTCCGGAGGGCAACAACAGCGGGTATTTATAGCGAGATCACTTGCCCAAAATGCCGATTTGTATCTAATGGATGAGCCTTTCGCAGGAGTGGACATGGCTACAGAAACCGCCATTTTTGAATTGTTACAAGAAATGACCGCAGCTGGTAAGACCGTGATCGTAGTCCATCATGACATTTATTCAGCCGTAAATTACTTTGACTGGTTTATCATGCTGAATCTACACCTTGTCGCTTCAGGCCCAAAAGAGACGGTCATGACTGAAGACCTGTTGCGCAAAACCTATGGCGGAAAACTGAACCTTCTGACCAAAGTCTCTGATCTTATCCGACAGAAAGAGTTTAACCCTTTGAAAAACTGATATGGAAGATTTTCTATACTTCTTCACGTTTCAGGACCCTTCCATTGTCTTCGTCGTCATTGGTATCATTCTCTTAGGAGTTGGTTCTGCCTATGTGGGGACTTACAGCTTTTTGGATAAAAAGGCGTTATTGGGTGATGCCATCTCTCATGCTATTCTACCTGGGATTTGTCTTGGGTTTATGCTAGCCGGGGAGAAAAACCCCCTATTCATTGTCTCCGGTGCTTTCATATCCGGTGCATTAGCGACTTTCTTAAGCTCTTGGCTCAATAAAAACACTCGGCTAAGTGAAGATGCCATCATCGCTTCCATCCTTTCGATATTTTTTGGGTTTGGAATCGTGCTTTTGACAATCATTCAAAAATCCGGAAACCCCGAAATGGCTGGTTTGAATCAATTTATTTTCGGAAATGCAATCGCCATTCAAGAATCAGATCTTTATATCTATGGAGGATTAGCGGTTTTCATTATCCTTTGCTTGACCATTTTTCAAAAGGAATTCAGCCTATTGGTGTTCAATCCAGACTATGGTAGAGCGATTGGTTTCCCGATGGGTATGATTCGAGTCATATTCAATATACTAATGATCCTGTCGGTCGTGATCGGGATTCAAGCTATCGGAGTGGTATTAATGGCTGCCTTACTGATCACACCAGGAGCAGCCGCCCGATTTTGGACTGATAGACTTGGAGTTTTGGTGATTTTAGCTGGCGTATTTTCTGCGGTGTCAGGAGTCTTAGGAACCTACATTTCATTTGTAATTCCACAGATGCCAACTGGACCTTGGGTGGTAGTTTTCCTTTCTATTCTGGCTCTTATCTCCTTTCTCTTTGCCCCAAAAAAAGGCGTGCTCTCTCGCTATATTTCCCGGAGAATTTATTTGAAAAAGACCCATCGAGACCACTTGCTCAAACTGCTTTACAAAGGAATTGAGGCAGATAAATCTGGCCTTCCCATAGAAGAAATCTATGAGGCTTTCCCCTTTCAAAAGAAGCAATCCGAGCAATCTATCAAAAATTTAGCTAAAGATAACTTTATCACTCAAAATCAATCATTTATCGAGCTATCAATCTCGGGTAAATCTGAAGCTAAACGCATTGTCCGGCTTCACCGCCTATGGGAACTTTACCTCAATGAATACATGAATATCGCTCCAGATCACGTGCATGATACTGCTGAGAAATTAGAGCATATTCTTACTCCAGAAATGGAGGAACTCCTGGAAAGTCGTTTGAACTTTCCTAAGCTGGATCCACATCAAGAAAACATTCCAAGAGACCACGATGAGCTTTGACCAAAACGCATTCTTAATCATTATCACTGCCGCCATGATCGCCATATCCTGTGGCCTACTTGGGGTGTTCATGATGCTACGCAAAATGTCCATGACTGGAGATGCAATCTCTCATGCGGTTTTGCCGGGAATTGTAATCGGATTCTTCGTGTCAGGTAGTCAGCGAGGACTTGAAGTCATTATTGGTGCAGGAATTCTTGGGATTTTGGCCACTTTGATGATTGATTGGTTACGTAGAAAAGCCCGAGTTCAATTGGATGCATCGATCGGGATCACCTTTACCCTACTCTTTGCCATCGGAATAATCCTGATCAATCTCTTGGCTTACAAGGTGGACTTGGATCAGGAATGCGTGCTCTACGGAGAGATTGCTTACCTACCGATTGATCTTTGGCTCACGAAAAGTGGGCTGAATATGGGGCCCAGAATTCTATACCTTTCGCTCTTAAATTTGATTCTGGTGACTGCATTTATCATCCTATTTTTCAAGGAATTAAAAGTAACCAGTTTTGATGAAAACTTTAGCAAAGTGATCGGCATTCCAGCTGGCTTAATCAATTTATCTTTAATGAGTATGGTGTCTTACACCACCGTGAGTAGTTTCGAAGCGGTAGGTGCCATTCTCGTAGTGGCGCTTCTGGTCGTACCGCCTGCTACGGCATTCCTTTGGACTAGAAAGCTTAAACTTCTAATTCAATTGACCATAGTGCTAGGGATAGGAATATCAATAGTCGGCTATTATTTAGCTTACCTTTTCGATAGTTCTATTGCCGGAATGATAGTAAGTGTTGCTGGAATTGCTTTTTTGGCAAGCGCTTTGTTTAAAAGTAAATCGTTCCTTAGTAGATTTGGAACTTCAAGACAGCCAGAGTCGTTGAAAAAAATAGTTTGATGCCGGATGACTGTTGACCGAAGTTAGATGTTTGGGAATAGATGAACTAACTACTGATCCATCTAATTGTCAGGACTGGAGAATAGTGTAAGAAAAGCCCTTCGAATTAATATTAACTATGAAAAAATTAAGAATTCTATATTTAGCAGCAATTCTTGGACTTGTTTCTTTGAGTGCGAAAGCTCAGGAGACCATCGAATGGATGAAATTTGAAGAGGCTGTTAAAGCAAATGATTTCAGCCCAAAGATGCTTTTTGTTGATGTGTACACCGATTGGTGTGGCTGGTGCAAAAAGATGGATAAGGACACATTCACTGATCCAAAAGTGATCAAATATATCAATGCAAACTTCTATGCCGTGAAATTGAATGCGGAGGAAACCAAGCGTACTTTTAATTTTATGGGAAAAGAATATAATGAAGCACAAATGGCTGCAGCGATGCGGGTTCGCTCCTATCCCAACTTTGTGATCATCGACTCTACCCTTCAAAATATCACTCAAATGCCAGGCTATCGAGAGCCTGTACCATTTTTAGAGGGATTGACCGGAATAGTGGCTAATGGATTTCCGAAAAAATGAGTTTTACCCTTCCGGATCAAAAAGAAACCATTATCGCTTTAGCAACCCCACAGGGAGTCGGTGCGATTGCTGTCATCCGACTTTCAGGACCAGAAGCTATCCGCCTAACCAATGAAGTTTTTTTTGGGAAAAACCTGGAAAAGCAGGAATCGCATACCATTCATTTTGGAACTATACGAGACGGCGAAAAGATTATCGACGAGGTATTAGTTTCGATTTTCATCGCCCCAAAATCTTTTACGAAAGAGAATGTGGTAGAAATCTCTACCCACGGTTCTTCCTATATCATCAACCAAGTACTAAAGCTTTTTATCCGTAAAGGAGTAAGACCTGCCAAACCGGGGGAATTCACCCAACGCGCATTTTTGAATGGGCAGTTTGATCTGGCGCAAGCAGAAGCCGTGGCTGATTTAATCCATGCAGATTCTGAGACCAGCCACCAGGCGGCATTGAATCAGATGCGTGGAGGATTCAGTTCTGAGATTCAGCAACTTCGCGCGAAGCTGATCCACTTTGCTTCCATGATTGAGTTGGAACTGGATTTCGGTGAGGAAGATGTGGAATTTGCCAGTCGTGAGGAATTGCGAACACTGGTAGAGCGATTACTTCGCGTGGTAGAGGAATTGATTTTAAGTTTTGATCTGGGAAATGTGATCAAAAATGGAGTTCCCACTGTAATTGCGGGAAAGCCAAATGCTGGAAAGTCCACCTTATTGAATGCCCTGCTCAATGAAGAGAAAGCCATCGTATCGGAGATTGCAGGTACGACCAGAGACTTTATCGAAGATGAGATTTCCATTGGAGGCGTAATGTTTCGCTTTATCGATACCGCTGGTTTACGTGAAACGACCGACACCATAGAAGCGATTGGTGTGGGTCGAACGCATGAGAAAATGAAGTCAGCTTCCTTGATTTTATACCTATTTGATCTTGGGGATACTGACTTGGTCGAAATCAATCGGGAGATCAACATCCTCGAAAATCAAGGGGTTCCTTTCCTTAAAGTAGCCAATAAGACCGATAAGGCTAATGCCATTATTAGTAAGGAGTTAAAGGAACAGCATCCAGACGCTATTTTCATTTCTGCAGGTAAAAAAGAAAATCTCGAAGAGCTTAAAATCCGAATCCTGGAACTGGTTAATTTGGATAAATTCCGGACTGGAAATACCATCGTGACCAATGTGCGTCATTACGATTCCCTGGTCAAAACCCGTGCTTCCCTCCTAGACATTCTAAGTGGGCTGGACAATCAAATCACCAATGACTTTGTGGCGATGGACATTCGCCGTTCGCTCTATTTCCTTGGAGAGATCACAGGTGAAATAACTACCGATGATTTGCTGGAAAATATTTTTAGGAATTTCTGTATCGGGAAATAAACAATTAAATTGAACTATGAAGAATACTAAGAAAATCCAAAAATCTACTTCAAAGATCAAAAGAGAGACTGCCTATTTAACAAAAAGAGATATAGTTCGTCTAGCTACAGCTGCAGTTAAAAAGGCTTCAAACCAAGCGATGCAGACAGTTGGCTACGTGATCAAAGCTGAAGATGGATGGGTTGTACGTGAAAATAAAGATGGTAGCATCTCTAAAATAAAGCAAATAAAAGGAGCATCATCCACTAGTACCCTTGTCCTCGATTAAATCAGAATTACGGCTTCGCGTATTCGCAGGTCCCAACGGGTCTGGAAAAAGCACTATCATAGAGGCGGTAAGAAATCATAAAGTAAGTGAAATCCCTGTTGATTTCGGTATTTACATCAATGCTGATGATTTAGCCAAAAAACTTTTAAAGGAAGAACTTGATTTTAGCACCTACTCTATTGAAACTACACTGGAAGAATTTGTGGAGCTATGCACTTCATCTGGATTAATCTCTAATTCCTTCACCAAGAATGATTTTTTAAAGACTTTCTCTCTAGTAAATAATCGATTAAATCTATTGAAATCTGAATTCAACGAGCGTTTAGCACAGATCATTGCAGATTTTTTAAGGAAAAAACTTCTTTTGGATCGTAAGAAATTTTCATTTGAAACTGTTTTCTCCCATCCCTCCAAAATTGACATCATGAAGCAGGCAAAGGATGCTGGGTATAAGGTTTACTTATATTTTGTATCTACTGAAGCTCCCGAAATCAATAAATACCGAGTAAAACTACGTACACAATTGGGCGGACACGATGTTCCTGATGATAAAATTGAACAGCGATATTATCGATCTCTAGATCTGATGTTCGAAGCTGCCCAAGCTGCTTATCAGGCTTTCTTTTTTGACAACTCAAAAGATGGTGAAGACTTCAAGCTCTTTGCCCATTTTAAAAACATAAATGGAGAGAAATATTGGGATCCAATTGATAAATCATCTGTTCCAAACTGGTTTATAGAATACTATTCCAATAAGGTTTGAAGCATTACTAGCTTCAAATATAAATCTGACTCAAGTTGTCCACTTTTTTGCAACCATTCCCCTCTTTACTATTGCTTTTTTAGGTAAAATTTTCGCATCTTGTTATCAGTTTTTTAATGCAAGATCCATTCTGAATGTCAACCAAGATTCTTAAGCCCAAACAAGCACTCAACAAAGCATTCCTCAAAGTAAAACCGAATCGTACAGAAATAGAGGGCTTTAAGTCAAATCTTATCCAACTGATTGATCATAGCAACGAGATAGAATCTGAGGAATTTCATAAGAATCTGGTTATAGATTTTCTGAAAAAGACCTACTACGATCCCAATCATTACATCAATACAAAAGGTCGAAATGACTTAGTAATCCATAATGGAGATAAGGCAAAGTCCACCGTTGGGGTAATAATAGAAGCTAAAAAGCCGACTAATAAGTCGGAAATGCTGAGTCCGACTAATATCAATTACAAAGCATTTCAGGAATTGGTTTTGTATTACCTACGTGAGCGAATTACTCACAAGAACCTAGAGGTAAAACACTTGATAGTAACAAACATCAATGAGTGGTTTATCTTCGATGCACAGACTTTTGACAGGCATTTTGCTCAGAATAAAGGGTTGGTGAAGCAATTCGAAGACTTTGAAGGCGGAAGGTTGGCAGAAACCAAAACGGATTTTTTCTATAAACACATTGCCGAACCAGAAATTGAGAAGGTCAAAGCACAGATTGACTTCACTTATTTTGACATCCGAAGCTATAACAAGCCATTGCGTAATTCGGACAAAAAGGACGATGCAAAACTAATCGCTCTTTATAAGCTCCTCTCTCCTGAACATTTATTGAAGCTGCCTTTTGCCAATGATAGCAATAGCCTAGACAAACGATTTTATAGTGAATTGCTACATATCATTGGGCTTACGGAAACAAAAGAAGGTGGAAAAAAGCTTATCGGAAGAAGTAAAGCTGGAGAGCGGAATTCTGGAAGTATCTTAGAAGATGCGATTATTCAACTGGATTCTTTAGATAAGCTTGGCCAACTCGAAAAGCCAAGTCAATATGGGAATACTACCGAAGAGCGACTCTTCAGCGTAGGTTTGGAACTTAGTATTACCTGGATCAATCGAGTGCTTTTCTTAAAACTGCTGGAAGCGCAATTGATTATCTATCATAAGGGTGATACCTCCTATGCTTTTTTGAATAAGAAAAATATTCACGATTGGGATGAGCTGAACTCCCTTTTCTTTCAAGTATTGGCAAAAAAGCAAAGCGAAAGAAACGAAGATGTAAGGTCAGTTTTTGCGAAAGTCCCCTACCTGAATTCCTCGCTTTTTGAGCCTACGACGATGGAGCAAAAGACGATCATGATCAATTTCCTGAAAAATGAAAAGACCATCCCAGTCATTTCATCTACGGTATTGAAAAATGAGCAAGGAAAAAAACTCACTGGATCGCTCACCACACTCGACTACCTATTCAAATTTCTGGATGCTTACGACTTTGCAAGTGAAGGATCAGAGGAAATACAGGAAGACAATAAAACCCTGATCAATGCTTCTGTCTTGGGTTTGATCTTCGAAAAAATCAACGGCTATAAAGACGGATCATTCTTTACTCCGGGTTTTATCACCATGTATATGTGCAGTGAGACGATTCGAAGGGCTGTGTTGCAGAAGTTTAGGGAAGCTGTAAACAACCTCACCCCTGACCCCTCTCCTTTGAGGAGAGGGGAAAACACCAGAGTCGGACCGTCTCCTTCTCCTGAGAGGAGAAGGGATAGGGATGAGGTGTTTAGAGAAGTCGGACGTGAGGGAAATATTAAAAAGATTGATCCAGCACTACTTCAGCATGCACGGGAAATGAGAAAAAACCCGACCCAAGCGGAGGACTTTCTTTGGCAATTAATTAGAAACAGGAAATTGCTTGGGTATAAATTTAGAAGGCAGCATCCAGTAGATCAAAAATTTATTCTTGATTTTTTCTGTCAAGAACTCATGCTGGGAATTGAATTGGATGGTGGATATCACGAGGATATTGGACAAAAAGAATATGATGAAGGAAGATCCTATGAACTGAATGAGTTAGGAATTACAATCCTTCGATTTTCAAACGAAGAAGCAATATGGGAAACAGAAAAAATCTTTGAAGCAGTAAAACATCATTCGGAGGTGATCCACTCCTCCCTCTCCTTTGGGAGAGGGACCGAGGGTGAGGGTCAAAAAACCAGAGAATTAAATTCGCTCTCCGATATATATGATATCATTGGCCCAAACGAACTCTTCTCGTATGAAAAAGCCAACTCAATTGTCAATTCCATCAAAATCTGTGATCCTGCCGTAGGTTCTGGCCACTTCTTGGTTTCTGCGCTCAATGAGATCATTTCCGTAAAGAATGATCTCAAAATCCTCCAAGACCGAACAGGAAAACGACTAAAGGAATATCATGTCGAAGTAGTCAATGATGAGCTGATCGTCACGGATGAAGATGGTGACCTATTTGAATATAATCCTAGCAATAAAGAATCCCAACGCATTCAGGAAACACTATTTCATGAGAAGCAGACCATTATAGAAAACTGTCTTTTTGGGGTAGATATCAATCCCAACTCTGTCAAAATATGTAGACTTCGTCTCTGGATAGAATTGCTGAAGAGTGCGTATTATAAGTCCCCCTCTCTCACCCTCCCCCTAAATCCCCCTCCCGGAGGGAGTGGGACTTTCTCAGGCTCCTCTCCCTTGGGAGAGGCGGGGGTGAGGGAACTGGAAACCCTCCCCAATATTGATATCAATATCAAATGTGGGAATTCTCTGGTTTCAAGATTTGCGCTGGATGAAGATCTAAGTCAGGCATTAAAGAAAAGTAAATTCTCTATCGATGCCTATCGCTTGGCTGTGGATAGATATCGGAATGCTGAGAGCAAGGAAGAAAAGCGAGAAATGGAAAGTTTGATCAATACCATCAAATCTGACTTCCGTTCAGAAATAGCTAAAAACGATCCCAAGATCAAAAAGAAAGCAGCTCTTGGGGGTGAACTCTATAACCTCACCATGCAAACGGGACTTTTCGAAGAAGCTCCAAAAGATAAAAAAATCAGATTAGCTCGCATAGAGAAAGTATCCACTGAACTGAATAAAATAGAATCAGAAATCGAGGAAATCAAAGCCAATCAAATCTTTGAAAATGCTTTTGAATGGAGATTTGAATTCCCTGAAGTGCTGAATGATGCAGGGGAATTTGTAGGATTTGATGTGGTGATAGGGAATCCGCCATATTTCTCAATGTCCAAGCTTAAGGAACAAGGAGACTATTTTTCAAGAGCAGGATTTGAGACCTATTCTAAAGGGGCTGACATTTATTGCCTTTTCTACGAATTAGGTGGCCGAATTCTGAAAAAAGAAGGATGTATGACTTATATCACTTCTAATTCATGGCTTAGAGCTATCTATGGCGAATTGTTGAAAGCATTCTTTATGAAAAGCCTTCAGCCCATTTCTCTTTTGAACATTGAAGACATCCAAATATTTGAAGAAGCCACTGTAGAGTCTAATATCATAACATTACAAAAAAGAAAGCTGAATGATTCTTTTTCGGTTGTCAACTTGGCTGAAGACTATCATATAGGGTCTTCTCTTTCAGAGTATTTTGATTTGAACCATTTTGAATTTGCGGTACCTGATACTTCGGAGTGGTTTATTGGAAATCAAGTAGAAGGTAATCTCAAAGCCAAAATTGAATCGCAAGGAAAACATCTAAAAGTGTTTGATGTAAAAATAAATTTTGGGATTAAAACAGGTTATAATGCAGCATTCATCATTGATGAACAAAAGAAAGACGAATTATTAAATCTTGATCCTAATAATACTGAAATCATAAAGCCAATTTTGCGGGGAAGGGATTTGAAAAAATACAATTATGAATTTGAAAATATGTATTTAATCCACTCGCATAATGGATTGAAATCTAATGGATTGAAGAGAATAGATGTAGAAAGTGAATACCCAAGAATCTACGAGCATTTCAAAACTTTTATGCCAATGGTTGAAAGCCGATATGACCAAGGAGACCATTGGACAAATCTTCGTAACTGTGCTTATTTAGAAGACTTTGAAAAACCCAAAATTGTATGGGGAGAGATTTCGGACAAACCCAAATTTGCCTATGATGATGCAGGATATTATGCTGAAGCCACTACTTTTTTGATGACTGGCGAAAAGCTGAAATTTCTACTGGCTATTCTCAATTCAAAGGTTTCGGAGTGGTATTTCAATCTCATAGGAACCACAACAGGAATGGGGACAAACCGATGGAAGAAATACAAAATAGAACTACTGCCCATAAAAGTACCATCCGATAGCCAAGAGCAAGAATTGGTGAAGCTTGTAGATGAAATCCTTTTTCACAAAAAGCAAGATTCCTTAGGCGACACCACCGCCCTTGAGGATGAAATAGACCAATTAGTTTATGAGCTTTATGGATTGAGTGAGGAAGAGATTGGGATAGTGGAAGGGGTAGAAAAATGACCTTAAATCAAACCATTCGAAATGAAGACGAAATTTTTAAAGATCTAGAAAATATATGTTCACGGGAAAGTTATCTTTATGCAATAGCATATTTTTGTTTAAGAGATAATACAATAAAGTATAAAAATAAATTCTCAAAAAAGGAAGTATTACAGCAGTTCAATCCAAATAGACTTGTTAGGACTGAAATATCTACGCTAATAGGGTTAGCCTTCAAAAAGGATATAACATCTAGCAACCCCTCAAATAGAGAAGTCATTGAATTAATAAAAACTACTGAAGAGCTACTTTCAGAACTTCATTTTTCAATGTTAGCCCCAGATAAAAAAGTAAACAGTTCAGAATTCAATATCTCGTTTCCAAGCATACAAAACAAAATAAAGGAGTCAGTTTTTTATTCCGGAGAAGGATCTTATATTTATCAATATAAAGAATTTTCAAAAATAAAATTTGAAAATGATAGCCTACATTTAACAAATGAATTTGGCTTTAATATTTCGCAAGCACATGATGTATTTGAGGCTATAGAAAGAATTCATGAAAAGAAAATAAATAACTTTCAGTCGAAGAAAAAGGAATCCAAAATCCTTGAGTCGTTAGAATTTTTTAAATTTACCTTAGAAGAACTTATTCATAATAGCAAGAAAGACAAAGAGTTAATAAAAGCAATTATCAATAAATTCACTTGTAATAAAGAAGATTTAAAATCAAAATTTAATTCACTTATAAGCTTTAATCCCTACAATGCTTTTCCAATCTTTGAATTAGAAGAAAATACATTTCTATGTTTTCAGATTTACAGTTTATATGAAGCGCTTTATGAGTCTCCAGTATTCCTCCTAAATGAAAATAAAAAATACTCGTCAACAGCATTAAAAAACAGAGGTTATTTTACGGAAAATTTTTGTTTTGATAAGCTAAAATCAATATTTGGGAAAAATAGAGTATTTAGTAACATCGAAATAGTTAATAAAAAAAACGAACCGCTTTCTGAAATAGATATTTTAGTATTGTATGGAGATATAGCCATTATTGTACAAGCTAAATCAAAAAGACTAACAATAGAATCTAGAAAAGGAAACCTTTCAATGATTCAAAAGGACTTTAAATTAGCAATCCAAGATGCATATGATCAAGCGAGCAAGACCGCTATAAGCATATTAAATCCAAATGAAAGATACAGGAACTCAAAAAAAGAATCGTTTGAAATAAGTAATAAAATAAGGAAAGTATACCCAATTATTCTTCTCTCAGACTACTATCCGTCCTTGTCAATACAAATAAAAGAATTTTTAAAAATTGAGGTTATCGAAGGTTTTTCTCTTCCCGTTATAACTGAAATTTTCACATTAGATATAATATGTGAATTTTTATCTTCACCATTATATTTCCTAAGTTATATTGACAGAAGAGCAAATTACTTTCACGAAATCCATATTACTCATGAATTAACCACGCTATCGGTTCATTTAACTCAAAATTTATGGATTGAAAAAGGATACCATGGGGTATATTATACCGAAGATTGTACCAGTGATCTAGATGCGGCAGTTTTGGCAAGAAAATATGACTTACCAGGAAATAAGACACCAATTGGAATCTTAACAAAGTTTAAAGGTACATTGTATCAAAAAATCATAGATCAACTTGACCATGGAGAGTCAATCCAGCAAATTGAACTTGGGCTTTTTCTACTAAAATTGTCAGAAGACAGCATTTTAGACATAAACTCAAATTTAAATCTAATTTTTAAACAAACCCTATTTGATAATGGAACACATGACTTTTCATTGGTATTTGAAGATTTAAGCACAGGAATTACTTTTCATACTAGTTTTTTTAATCTTGTAGAAGCAAATCAGATTCTAGACAGGCATTGTGTCGCCCGGAAATATAAAAGTCGAATTGACAAATGGTTTGGAATACATATTCATCCCACTACTAATAATACACAAATTATTAACTACTTAGATAATAAATGGGCTTACTCAATAGAATTAGAAAGATTAAGTAAAGATCTTAAACTTAACACTATTAAGCCCCCAAATAATAATTATAAATCTATGGGAAGAAATAGTTTGTGCGCCTGCGGAAG
This sequence comes from Algoriphagus sp., assembly GCA_017858365.1. Lineage (GTDB taxonomy): Bacteria > Bacteroidota > Bacteroidia > Cytophagales > Cyclobacteriaceae > Algoriphagus. The sequence continues at coordinate 16,741 of JAFMBQ010000039.1, forward strand.
CGGAAAGAAATATAAAAAATGCTGTCTTTGAAATAAAGAAAAATGAAAGCAACCGAACTCCAAATAATCAATTTTTTACAAGCTCCTAAAGTACAGTTTGTGATTCCTATTTATCAGCGGAATTACGATTGGACGATTTCTGAGTGTCGAGAGTTACTGAAGGATATTATCCAAGTAGCTGAAGAGAATAGAGCTTCTCATTTTATAGGAAGTATAGTCTTTATTCATGATGGTCTTTATAGCTCCAGTAATGAAGTAAAGGAACTGGTGATTATTGACGGTCAGCAGAGACTGACGACGATCAATATTCTCTATGTGGCTCTTTATCGATTTGCAAAGGAAAATGGAATTGACAATGATGCCAATATGGTGTATGATATGTTCCTGACTGGATATTCCGCTCTATAGTACGCCACGATTCCGCTGCAAAGTACGCCACCCA
>JAFMBQ010000040.1 GCA_017858365.1 Algoriphagus sp.
CATGGTAAGAAAAGGAATAGGTTCTGATCCTCGGATCGGCAATAAATTTATATATCCAGGGGTAGGCTATGGCGGGTCTTGCTTTCCAAAAGATGTCAAAGCGATTATCAAAACTGCGAAGCAATATGGCTATGACCTTAAAGTATTGCAGGCGGTAGAGGAAGTAAATGATGCTCAAAAGCATGTTTTGGCAGCAAAAGTTAAGGCACATTTTGGGAATGACTTATCCGGAAAAACATTTGCGATGTGGGGTTTGAGTTTCAAACCAAATACAGATGATATGCGAGAAGCTCCTGCCGGGGTAATTATTGATCAACTAATAGCCGCTGGTGCTGAGGTTAAGGCTTACGATCCTGTTGCTATGGAAGAAGCTAGAGAACATTATATTTTCGACAAAGTGACTTATTGTAAAGATGCATATGAGGCTCTTGTTGATGCTGATGCACTTTTATTGGTAACTGAATGGTCTGAATTCCGAATTCCAAGCTGGGAAGTGGTAGGTAAACTATTAAAAAATAAAGTAGTCTTTGATGGTAGAAATATCTATGAGAAGAGCTATTTGAAAACTTTGGGTTTTGAGCATTATGGGATTGGGACTAAATAGCTTATCCCAAGGGTTTGATATTTTTGATTATAATCAGGAATATCAAACCCTTAAAATTTATTTATTAGACTTGATTATGATAAATAAATATCAAGCTTCTAAATATTGGATCTATGTTCTCAAGATGATCTATTTGAAGCCTATACTTCAATCCAGCAAGTGATCGATGCGGCGACTTTATCAATGGATCTCCTGCAAGGCTTTAGCTTAGTATTATCTCACTATTATGGGGCTGATCATTTGGACAAATCCTCAAATGGAACTGAAGCCCGAAGCCATAATGGCATTCTATTATAATTTGATTAATATTTCCATGAACCCTAAAAATGGGCTTAAAATCCTTTCTAAAATTGATAATATTTTATAATCTGACTTTCTACGATCTTTAACCCCAGAGAGAAAATGCACAAAGGTATAAGGGAAGTATTGGCAAATGAAGAAATAAGCTTGACAGAGCTATTTCAATTATTCTATCAAAAGAGAAAGATTATTTATATCTCCATGGTGGTTATATTATTTTTAGGGATGGTTAAGTCCTGTACCTCGCCAGATGAATATGAATCTATTGCGATAAAGCTTTCTGAAGCGGAAAAGAATGAAAGTGGATTAGGCAATTTTGGTAGTCTGTCAGGACTTGCTGGAATGAACCTTTCTTCAATGAATGGGGCAAATACAACTGCCACTTTTTCTCCTGAAATGTACCCCAAACTTTTGGAAAGCAAACATTTTTTAGTTGATTTAATCAATCAGGAATTTTATTTTTCCGAGTTGAATGAAACATTGACTTTGAGAGATTATTACTTACAGGAACGTCCAGCAGATATACTGACAAAGACTTTTGAATTCATTCGAGGTATTCCCTATTTGATAGGATCTTTATTTGAAAGACCTTTGTCTCCAGCTGGAAATGATGCTCCCAAAGAGGATCCAGAAGGAGATCGATACTTACATATTAGCCCTCAAGATGGCTATGTGATAAATCAACTAGCCGGAAAAATTAAAATAGAAATCGAAGGAAGATTGATAAAGCTATCAGTTCGAATGCCTGAACCTTTAATAGCTGCTGAACTAAATACTATTGTTTTTGATAAAATTCTAGATTATGTCACTTCCTATAAGATAGAAAAGCAAAAGATCAACTTAACCTTCATTGGTGAAAGTGCAGTGGAGGCAGAAGGAAATTATAAGAGGGCTCAACTAAACCTAGCTAGCTTTAGAGACACTAATCAAGGTATTATTTCTCAACGAGCCAGTACCAAAGAGGAACTGCTAGAAGCGGAATTTAATTTATCATTTCAATTATATAGTACCTTAAAGCAAGAATTTGAAAATTCTAAAATAGAGCTTAAGCGCCAAACACCTGTGTTTAGTTCATTTCAAGATGCAATTGTCCCGAATACAACTGCAAATACAACCCTTTTGAAAATCATACTTTTTAGTTTGGTTGGAGGGTTTTTTCTAGGAATATTTTTGATTATGATCTTTCTAATGAGAGACTTCATCAAATCATAATAATAAAGTCAAGTCCATTTTATTGGCAAAAAAATAAACCAACTTAAATGAAATCAATGAAAATAGCTCTTATTACAGGAATAACAGGCCAGGATGGAGCATATCTGGCAGATTTGTTACTCCAAAAAGGATATCAAGTTCACGGAATAAAACGTAGGTCATCTTTAATCACAACAGATCGAATAGATCACCTTTACCAAGATCCTCATGACAGTGAAGATCCTAGAATGGTCCTCCATTATGGTGATATGACCGATTCTATGAATTTGACAAGAATAATACAGGAGACCCAACCTGACGAGATCTATAATCTCGCAGCAATGTCCCACGTCAAAGTAAGTTTTGATATTCCAGAATACACCGCTAATGCAGATGGGATAGGCACGTTGCGAATTTTGGAAGCAGTTCGCCTCCTAGGATTGGAGAAAAAGACAAAAATTTATCAAGCTTCCACCTCAGAATTGTATGGATTAGTCCAAGCAGTTCCACAATCAGAAACCACTCCATTTTACCCTAGATCACCATATGCAGTAGCAAAATTATATGCCTATTGGATTACCGTAAATTACCGAGAGGCTTATGGGATTTTTGCTTGCAACGGAATACTTTTTAACCACGAATCGCCATTGCGAGGAGAGACCTTTGTGACTAGGAAAATCACACGAGCAATCTCAAAGATAGCGCTTGGGTTACAGAAAGATTTATTCATGGGTAATCTTGATTCTAAGAGAGACTGGGGACATGCCAAAGACTACGTGGTGGCGATGTGGCTTATTCTTCAACAAGAAGTAGCTGAAGATTATGTCATTGCTACCGGAGTGACTACAAAAGTCCGTGACTTCATCTCAATGGCTTTTGATCACATTGGTTTTGAAATAAGCTGGTCAGGAAGTGGGGTCGAGGAAATAGGGGTCTTGGAATCTATTGATGAGCAAAAATTTAATGATTCAGTGGGAGAGAATCCATCGCCGAAGATTTACCAGCTTATAGGAGAAAGTTTGGTCAAAGTTGACCCAAGATATTTTAGACCTACCGAAGTAGATCTACTTCTTGGAGATCCTACCAAATCAAAAACCAAGTTAAACTGGAAGCCTGAATATGATCTTCCTGGATTGGTTGAAGATATGATGGTTTCGGACATATTGCTCTTCAAGAAGGAATTGAGTCTTCTTGATGCGGGTTTTTCAATTTTGAAGGAAAAGGAATAACTATATACTTTAATGAATACTGATTTAGAGGAAGATTGGGATTTAGTCCTAGAGCCAAAGACCAACCTTTTCGATTTAAAACTAAAGGAGATTTGGAAGTATAGAGACTTACTCATGCTTCTAGTCCGAAGGGATATTGTTTCTTTTTATAAGCAGACTATCCTTGGTCCTCTTTGGTTTTTTATTCAGCCAATTTTCACCACTATAATTTTCGTTTATATTTTCGGAAATCTTGCTGGTATATCAACCGATGGTCTACCTTCGCCGCTATTCTACATGGTAGGAATAACAGCATGGAATTATTTCGCAGAATGCTTGAATAAAACATCCACAGTTTTCAGAGACAATGCACACATTTTTGGAAAGGTTTATTTTCCAAGAATAGTAATGCCTATAAGTATTGTGATTTCGAACCTAATGAGATTCGGTATTCAGGTTTTACTAGTGATAGTAGTTTACCTGTACTACAGACTGACTGGAGTGGATCTCAGCATAGATTTTCATATACTACTATTTCCTTTGTTTGTCATCTTGATGGCAATGCAAGGACTTGGTTTTGGAATGCTGGTATCCGCAATGACGACTAAATATCGAGATTTGATTTTCTTATTGACTTTTGGCATTCAATTGCTGATGTATGCCACTACGGTGATTTACCCCTTATCTAGCCTTACTGGAAAGATGTACTTTTGGGTATCTCTAAATCCTATGACATATGTTCTTGAGGGAATCAGAAGGGCAGTTTTGGGCTCTGGAGTATTTGACTTATATACTTTAAGCTATGCAGCAGGATCATCGATAGTAATTTTATTTTTTGGGCTCTTTGTATTCAATAAGGTCGAAAAGAGTTTCGTAGACACCATTTAATTCTGAAAAAGTAAGTATGTCAATTGCGATTAAAGTAGAGAATCTTTCAAAAGCATATCAAATAGGCGAATTCAGTACGGGGACAATTTCCCAAGATTTGGAGCGTTGGTGGGCAAAAACACGAGGGAAAGAAGATCCTTTCTTGAAATTAGGGGAGGAGAATATAAGGAGCGAGAAAGGAGAAGGCAATATAGTTTGGAGTTTAAAAAACTTAAACTTTGAGTTTAACAAAGGAGATGTTGTAGGTATTATTGGTAAAAATGGTGCTGGTAAAAGCACACTCTTAAAAGTTCTTAGTCAGGTCACATCTCCAACTACAGGTAAAATAAAAATTAAAGGGAGGATCGCTAGCTTACTTGAGGTAGGTACTGGGTTTCATCCTGAATTAACGGGAAGAGAAAATATTTTTTTAAATGGTGCGATTTTAGGAATGCAAAAGCATGAAATAAAAAGGCAACTTGATGAGATTATAAATTTCTCGGGAGTTGAACGCTATATCGACACACCCGTAAAACGTTATTCTTCCGGAATGTATGTGAGATTAGCCTTTGCAGTGGCAGCCCATTTAGAAAGTGAAATTTTAATTGTCGATGAAGTCTTAGCTGTAGGCGATGCCGAGTTTCAGAAGAAGGCAATCGGAAAAATGCAAAACATCGCGCACAACACTGGCCGAACGGTTTTATTCGTCAGTCATAATCTTGCGGCGGTTCAGCAGCTATGTAATCTAGGACTGATTTTGAAAAATGGACAAGTAGACATGTTTGGAAATGTAAGTCTAGCCATTGACAGGTACGTCAATTCTTCGAATGATTTGATTCATTTAATTGAAAGAAATGATGAAATGGTCGGTAATCATTTTCAGCTTGTATTCCTGTGTGATTCTTCTAATTCTAGAAAAAACGAATTTTCCCATGATGAGGAGCTCTATGTCATGATCCGGATAGTTTTACCGGATTATAACGAATATTTGGAACTATCATTAAGACTTGATGATCGAAATAAGTTGCCTGTTTTTACTATTCACGAGCCTTTAAGTGCTTTTGAGAGAATAGGTAATTGTATTGAGTTTAAAATTAAAATTCCTGCGAATTTCATGGCACCTGGTTCTTATTCCTGGGACATTTGTATTAATCATCCAAATTTCAAAGTCTATGATTTAATGGAAGATATTCTTCAGACTACGATTATTGATACAGGATCCAAATTTGCAATTTATAATGGTCAGAATTATGGAACCGTATTCGCTCCGTATTCTGTAGAGACTGTTTAATTGCTTTCAAACTTTAATTTCTCTAATGTCAGTTAATTGTAATATTTGCGGATCAGAATCAAAAAAGATTTTTGATGGGTTGGTTCTAAAAAAATATAAGGTAACCTATTATAAATGTACCTCCTGTAAATTTATCCAAACCGAGAATCCTTATTGGCTAGCAGAGTCTTATGAGTCAGCCATAACTGAGCTAGATATCGGATTGGTTTCTAGAAATCTTTTATTTGCTGAAGTTTTCGAATCATTACTTTCAAAAAAAGTGTTGCCCTCAGACGCACTTTATCTTGATTATGCTGGAGGATATGGGCTTTTTGTAAGGTTGATGCGTGATCGAGGAGTTGATTTTTATAGGCAGGATATTTATTGTGAAAATATTTTTGCGAAGCATTTTGATGTTCTTGATTTACCCTCAAACCAAAAATTCAAGGCAATAACTGCATTTGAGGTGTTTGAACATCTGGTCAATCCAATCGAAGAACTAAAAAAATTACTTGATTTATCTGACGTAATCATGTTTTCGACATTATTGCAACCAGACGATCAGGTAAGTATCTCTAATTGGTGGTATTTTGTACCTGAAACGGGACAACATGTTTCTCTTTATTCTTTTAATTCATTATTGTATTTAGCTGAAAGCCAAGGTTTACATTTTTATTCTGACAGAAAAAACCTCCATATTTTTTCTAAACATCAATTTGAAATTGATCCTTTCTTCAAAGAAGAGGAAAGTTTTATCCTGAATTTTCTGAAAAGAATTAGAAATAAATTATTTCCAAAAAACACGGATAACCAGAGAGAAAGTTTGCTCCAAAAAGATTTCGAGTATATAAAAGGGATGAGTTGAAACTTCTAATCGACCCTTTAATATTTAGATTGCAAAGATTCGGAGGTATTTCAAGAATTTATGCAGAAATACTTTTTAATTTTTCTAAACGAAATGATATAGAAGCCCATTCTTTTATTTACTACACGGAGAATCTTCATTTGATAAATTACAATCTGGGAAACACATTCTTTCCTTTTAAGATTTTTAGGTTTTTCCCTTTTCGGCTAAAAAATTATTTGTTAGAAAAGAGCAGAATCAAAACGATGAAAGAACTGGAAAATGGGAATTACGATGTGTTTGTTCCAACTTATTATGACACAACTTTTTTACCTTTTCTAAATGGGACCCCTTTTGTATTAGTTGTATATGATATGATTCATGAACTTTATCCTGAATTAGAACAGGGAAGTGATATCATCCACAATAAGAAACAGTTAATAGAGCGTGCACATCAAATTATAGCTATCTCCGAAAATACAAAGCAGGATATCCTTCGATTCTATCCTCATATTGCAGAAAATAAAATTCAGGTGGTTTACCTTAGTTCCACTCTTGAAGACAAGGAATTGGGAGATCATTTTTTAAACCAGCTTACAGATGGGAAAGAGTATATTTTATTTGTTGGAAATAGAAGTTTTTACAAAAATTTTACATGGTTTTTGAAGTCCGTTTCTACTTGGCTTACTAAAAATAATATGCTCCTTTTATGCCTAGGAGGAGGAAGCTTCTCTCAAACAGAAAAGGATTTAATTAAAAGTTTGAACCTAACGCATTTGGTTAAGCAATATACGTTCAGAGATAATGAACTGTACTTCTTCTATAATCGAGCAAGATTATTTGTATTTCCTTCCGACTATGAAGGATTCGGTATTCCAGTTTTAGAAGCAATGGCTAGTGGATGCCCTGTTATATTACCCCGGAAAAGTTCATTTCCCGAGGTGGCCGGCGATGCTGGAATCTATTATGATTTTGACGATTCAATTTCTTTGTTGGGTGCAATCGATTCGGTTTGTTTCCAGCCAGAATTAAGAAATAGTTTCATACAAAAAGGATTGGCACAGGCTAAGAAATTTTCATGGGAGAAGACTATCAGCGCATGTGTAGATGTTTTTAAAGTCACCGCTTCAGACAAGTAATTGAGTCCCCTAGTTTCAATTATTACTATTAATCTGAATAATGCATTTGGATTGGAATTGACCATCAAAAGCGTTATTTCTCAAGTTTCGGATGATTATGAGTACCTCATAATAGATGGTGGTTCTCAAGATGATAGTCTTGATATTATTAAAAATTATTCTACATCTAATCTATTTTGGCTTAGTGAGCCAGATAGGGGAGTGTATGATGCGATGAATAAAGGGATATCCAAAAGTAGGGGATCTTATCTTCTTTTTTTAAACAGTGGTGATTCCTTCCTCAATGAAAATAGTCTTCAGATTTTATTAGATAATTCCAAAGGAGAAGATCTCATTTATGGAGATTTAATTGTCAAAAATGATGGAGAAGATTACTTAAAGTCGTATCCGGAAAAATTGAATATTCGTTACTTTTTTAGAGAATCTCTACCTCATCCTGCTACTTTGATTTCCAGAAATTGTTTGCTTCGATTGGGTATGTATGATATATCCTTAAGGTTGGTTTCTGATTGGAAGTTTTTTTTCTTGGCTGTAGTGAAAGAAAATGTTTCCTATAAGCATGTTCCCTTTCCGATTTCAGTATTCCCATTTGATGGGATGAGCTCTCAAGACAAATTCAATGAGCTACAACAACTTGAGCGAAATTTGGTAATCAACAAACACTTTGGTGTGTACTTCTTTTGGTATAAGGTTTATTTATTGCTCACAGGAAAAAAACTATAATAATCTTGAATGAGTAGTCCATTGATCAGTGTCATTCTTACTTGTTATAACCAAGGGAGATTTTTGGAGCAGAGCGTCCAATCCTTGCTTGACCAAGACTATCAAGTTTGGGAATGCTTCCTTATAAACGATGGGTCTACTGATGAATCAGATAAGATTGCAAGTCAACTATGTGATTTGGATGATCGATTAACCTATCTTTTTCAAGAAAACAAAGGCGTTTCAGCCTCAAGGAATAAAGGTTTAGATTTAGCAAACGGGGATTTTATTCAATTTCTAGATGCAGATGATTTCATTCATCCTAAAAAATTTTCAACCCAAATTGAGTTTATAAAGACTCAATCTCCACAAGCAATAGTCTTTGGATCAAGCAGATTTTTCTTTGAAAGCGCGCCTGAAAAGATTTTTTCCTCTCATTTCAATGGAGGAATACCATCTGATTTGAATGTCGAAGATCAGTTTCAAGTGGAATTCTTAATTAAGAATAATGCCTGTAGTAATTGTGCACCGCTTTATCCAAAGCTTGTTCGAGAGCAGATCCGGTTTAGAGCCTGCATTTATGAAGATTGGGTTTTCAATTTGGAATGTGCGCTGCATGGTTTAAAATTCCATTTTTTTAACCAACCAAATTGCACTTCATTTATCCGGATGACAGATTCTAGTCAAATGATGCAACACACCACTGATCTTGACAAAATAATTAACTTTAAAAGGTTACTTCTCAAATTGGTGTCTGAGTATAACTACTCATTAGACTCGCACTTTCAAGCGAAAATGACTTTGGAATCGAGCGGATTAAAGCGGTTTGTGAGAGGAATTTCCCCTCCCTTTCTTTATGATTTTTTAAGCCAACTCAAATCTAATTTTTAGAAAATTGGATAAGCTAAAAATTTCAGTTGCTTTAGCTGTATATAATGGCAGTAAATTCATTAAAGAACAAGTTTTGAGTATTTTAGAACAATCTAGATGCCCTGACGAGTTGATTATTGTTGATGATTGCTCTTCGGATGATTCATGGCAAATCATTAAAGAGCTGGAAGATCAATTTCCTGAAATAATTCATTCGACTAAAAATCAATCAAATATTGGCTACGTGGGTACATTTAATATTGCCCTTTCAAAAGCAACTGGAGATCTGATTTTTTTATCGGACCAGGATGATTTTTGGTATTCCAATAAAATTGAGGAAGTAGTGAAATTCTCCAATTTGAATCCTCAATATTCAGTTATTCAGCATGATGTAGACTTGGTAGATGAGCGTTTGGTGAAAAGTGGCTTTACCTTTTTTGGTCAAATTGAATCCGTAAATACTTCAATTGAGTCGGCCGTCCTTGGATGTGGAATGGTAATCCGTAAAACATTTCTGCAAAAATGTCTTCCAATCCCATCTGAGTTCATAGCCCATGATATTTGGATAAATGAATTTGCTGAGCAGTTTGACTTGAAAGGGATTTTACCATTGGCATTAATTGCTTATAGAAGACATCAGGCTAATGAATCTGGACATGTTTTGTTCAGTCAAAAAAAGCTTAGCCCAATTGAGTTCAAGCTTAATTATTATGTGGAAATCTTTAAACGAGACAAAAAATCTACGTTAGAAAGGCGATTAATTGATAGAAAATTAACTCAGACACGGTATGTGGAGTTTTCAAAAGATCCAAATTTCGAGTTTGATTCTCTCCTTTCAAGAAAATTAACAGAAATTCAAGCTGAAATAGAATGCTTAGAAATGAGGTCTTCAATAAAAAAGAAGAGCTTTATTTTAAAAATTTTAGGCTTTAGCCAATTTGCTATACAGGGAGGTTATAAAAATAGCCTGGGTATAAAAAGTTATTTAAGAGATTTATCAGGTCTTTCCTGAGATTAATATTGAGATTATTCCATTGAAAATCGCGTTCGATCATCAAGTATTCACCATGCAGCGACATGGTGGGATTTCTAGGTATTTCACCAAACTAGCTTTAGAATTAACTTCACTAAATCAAGAGGTTAAAATCTTTGGAGGATTATATCAAAATCATTACTTATCTGATTTGTCGGATGAACTAGTCAGCGGTAAAGCGATGATGAAGTATCCAAAAAAAACAGGCTTTATATTTAATCGTGTCAATCACATTCTTACCCAACAGCAGATTTTAAATTTTTCGCCAGATATTATTCATGAAACTTATTATAGTATTAGTAAGCCTAGACAATCTAATTGTCCAAGAATAGTCACGGTATATGATATGATTCATGAATTATTTCCTTATAGCTTTCCAAAAAATGACCCAGGCAGTAAACTAAAGCGAAAGGCATTAGAAAGGGCAGATCATATCATTAGCATCTCTGAAAACACCAAGAAAGATTTGATCAATTTATTTGATATTTCTCCAAGTAAAATTGACGTGGTTCACCTAGGGGTAGATTTGCCTGAAATCGTGAAACTAGAAAACCCTATTTCTTCAAAACCCTATCTGCTGTATGTAGGGGCTCGAAATGAGTATAAGAATTTTGATTTACTGATTCATTGTTGTTTAGAGAACCCATCCTTATTAGCTGAATATAATCTTGTGGCATTTGGCGGGGGAGAGTTTAGAGCAGATGAAATGAGATTAATTTCCAAATTAGGAGCTCAAAGCAAGCAAATCATTCATAAATCAGGTAGCGATCAAGAACTATGGCAATTATTTAGCCATGCCTCTGCATTCATATATCCATCTAAATACGAAGGATTTGGACTGCCACCACTGGAAGCCATGAGTTTAAATTGTCCAGTGATCAGTAGTAATACTAGTTCTATGCCTGAGGTAATTGTAGATGCGGCGGAATTTTTTGATCCCAATGATCAAAGCGATTTATTTAGAGCAATTTCAAACGTTACATCCTCTAAGAAGCGTCAAGATGAATTAAGAGACTTAGGAAAAAAACGGATTAAAAAACTTTCGTGGGGAAATTGTGCGAAAAAGACACTCGATATTTATCAAAATTTACAACGTTAAATGAAAATTAAGAAAGCTTTAATCTGTGGTATTAGTGGTCAGGATGGCTCGTTTCTAGCACGTTTTCTTCTTTCAAAAGGCTACCAGGTATTTGGAACTTCCCGAGATGCCCAAGGCTCAAGTTTTTCTAATTTGACTCGACTTGGGATCAAGGATCAAATTCACTTATTGTCTATGGTTCCGGAAGATTTTAGAAGTGTATTAGTAAGCCTTCGCAAATCAAGCCCAGATGAAGTTTATTATTTAGCGGGACAATCTTCCGTTGGGCTTTCTTTTGAACAGCCAGCAGAGACTATTCAAAGTATTTCACTAGGCATGTTGAATATCTTGGAAGCATGCAGAATGATAAACGAAGATATCAGAATTTACCATGCAGGTTCCAGTGAGACGTTTGGAGACACAAAAGGAAACCCAGCTTCTGAATCAACTTCTTTTCATCCTGTAAGTCCTTATGCAGTAGCAAAAGCATCGGCATTCTGGCTTGTAGATAATTACCGAAATGCGTATAACCTATTTGCTTGTACTGGGATTTTGTTCAACCACGAGTCATTTTTGAGACCAAATAGATTTGTTACTCAAAAAATCATTTCATCAGTAAAACGCATTGCCTCAGGCTCAAAAGAGACCTTAGAATTAGGAAGACTAGACATTTCAAGAGATTGGGGCTGGGCTCCAGAATATGTTGAGGCCATGTGGTTGATGCTCCAACAGTCAGAACCTGAAGACTTTGTCATTGCAACTGGAGAGACCAATCTACTCAAGGATTTCGTAGCAGTGGCATTTGATCAGTTTGGGTTAAACTGGGAAGATCATGTGAGACAAAATGAAGAGTTTATGCGGCCTACGGATATTTTGATTAGTGTAGGAGATCCATCCAAGGCTCATCAAAAAATGGGTTGGAAAGCGAAAAGCAAAATGCGGGATGTGGTCAAGTTGATGATAGAAAATGAAAAGTAGCATTGATTTACTAATTAATGAATCAGTATGAATTCTTTAATTTCACCCCAATCTTCAATGCTTCAAGGAGGTCTCTGGGCGAAGGGAGTATTCAAAGAAGGAACAGAAGAACAACCTCTAATTACGGTTATAACTGTGGTGTTGAATGGGCAGAATTCTATTCGGAACACTATTGAAAACATTCGAAATCAAACTTATCAACACATAGAATTGATCGTGATTGATGGTGGCTCACAGGATCAAACGATAGAGATCATCCAATCGCTAGATTCAAAAATTGATCATTGGATCAGTGAGAAAGATTCAGGAATATATGATGCGATGAATAAGGGAATCAACCTCGCTCGTGGGAAATGGCTGAATTTCATGAATTCAGGAGATGTTTTTTTTTCAAATCACGTGGTAAAAGAATTATTCTTAGGCAGGGATTTCGGGTCAACTCTAATTATTCACGGAAATTGGGAAGTCCGGTATGGTGTCTCAAAAAAGCGAATTGCTATTTCGGGGAATTCAAACGATTTATGGAAAGGTTCCCAATTTTGTCATCAGGCTGTTTTTATTAATACAACCTACCATAAGTCACATCCTTATTCAGCTAAGTCCAAAATAGTGGGTGATTTTGAGTTTTTCTATAAAACTTGGAAAGCTGGAGAAACTTTTCTTAAAATTTCAGAGACTGTAGCTTCTATCGAATCAGGCGGTATATCTGATATGAAGCGAAAGGAAGTATTGAAATCTTGGGAGTCGATCATTGACACGGATCTAAAAAGCTCATTTTATTTTCTATATCGGTATTCCAGGGAATTTTTAATTTCCATGATAAAAAAAGTTAGTACTTGAATCTTCAACGCTTCCAGCAAAAGCTAATTCTCTTGGGGCTAATAATTGTTCCATTTATCTCGCTAGGAGAGTTGATCGCTTTATTTGCGGGACGTCTGAGTTCGCAATCAAATAATCTTACAGGTGTTTTCAAATTTTCAAAGGATATAATCTTTATACTTTTGATATTACTGGGGATCTTGAATTATTTGATCAAGGATCGATTAAATAGGAAAATGTTGATCTACCTAGGGGTTGTAATCTTGCTAGTTGTACCTTCAGTCATTTTTAGTTTTGGAAATGATATCCTGTACTTAGCAGCTGGTCTTCGATGGCTGATTCCCATCCTATTGCCAATTTTTATTTATAGTATTCTAGACAAGAAATTTCTCGGACGGTTTTTTCAAATAATTTATTACTTGCTGATCTTACATTTAGTCATCCAAATATTTCAGTTGTTTTTTGCGGGATCTTGGTATGGAGTTTCAGCTTATGGATTGAATCTGAGAAATCCCGGTCTTTTTTTAATTCCAAATACAGGAGCTTTCTTTATCACATCTTGCCTTTATGCGTGCTTGTTTTTATCGGACTTTACTAGTAGTAGAAAGAGATTTATAATCCTAATTTCAATGCTTAGTGTGTTTCTCACGCTATCTGGGACTGGGTTGGTTGTATTTGTCACGATTCTGCTTTTTTACTTTTTTACCAGATCACAATTGAAGTGGTATATTTTGATTTTTCCAGTCGGTTTGATTTTCATCTACCTTTTTGGTTTGTTTCTCAATACAAGAGATGCCAATTACGTATCAGAATCAGGGGGTACACGGCTTACCATATTTGTTGAAAATTTCATGAAATCAAGCTTTATTTCTAGTGATTTTGGGTTTGGAACAAATTCAGCGGTCTTATTGGGAAAAGGGGAAATTATGGATTCTTCTTTTGCGTCCCTAGTGGTGAATTTAGGCTATTTCGGTTTTTTTGTGGTTTTAGGTCTGATGTTTCTAGGCATTTTATATGCTGGGATTTCGAGGAATAAGTCTCTTTTTGTGTTCTTATTGACCTTCATCCTTTTTTCATTTACCACAATAATCTCCGAAGTTTATCCAGTCAATTTGATTTTTGGAGTTTTGATCGTTTATTTTTTGCAAAAGAAAGAAACGTTTAATCAGTTTTCCATTCGTGCTTAAACTCTTTGTGATCTCATTTTCTTTCAAGAGAGGCGGCGCGGCAATCGCAGCAAATAACTTTTGCAAACTTCTGATCAATGAGCCAGAACTGGAATTAGAGAAGATTTCACAGGATAAATTTGAATTGATACATTTTAGTAAGCGACTAATTTCTCATGGCTTATCAAAACTCCAAATCAGCTCAAATTCCATTAAGCATTCTCTAAATCTTTTTTCTTACAGACCGGTCCTAAGGGCTATTCAGAATAATCAAAAAGGGATTTTCCATTTTCACTGGATCAATAATGATACCCTCAGCATTTTTGATTTTAATCGAATCCCCGCTCAATCGATTATTACACTTCACGATGAATGGTTTTATCTCGGGTGCGAACATTATTATAATTTAACTGATGAGGCTCAAGATTTTGTGGTGGGATATAAGCTTTGGAAGCAGAGGGTTTTTGGTATTCACTGGAATTATTTGATCTGGAAAACTAAGTATAAAGCGTTGTCAAAACGAAGAGATTTAGTTTTTACAGTTCCTTCCAAATGGATGATGGATCGAGCAAAATCCAGTTTGATCCTTCGTGATTCAGAGGTTAGAATTTTGCCTAATCCGATTGATACTATGATTTTTGCTCCCTCATCAGAGGAAAAGGTAAAAGCTTTTAAAGCTGAGCATTGTATTAAGGATAATGCCTTGGTGATAGCTTTTGGAGCAATAGATGGGAAAAGAAATCCTATTAAAGGTTCAGTCCTGTTGCAAGGAGCAGTTGAAGAATTAGCTAGGATTTTACCGGAGGAGGTATTGAAGAATCTGGTCCTTTTGAATTTCGGAGGAACTAAAGCTAATCAAAGCTATCTAAGTGGTATTCTTGAAATATCATTAGGGCACATTCAAAAACAAGAAAAAATCGCCTTAATTTATTCTTCATCAGATCTCTTGGTTGTACCTTCGCTGGTAGAATCTTTTGGTCAGGTTGCAGCAGAGGCACTTTCTTGCGAGACTCCTGTTGTTTGTTTTGATACTTCTGGATTGAGGGATATTGTTGTTCATTTGGAGAATGGTTTGTATGCAGAAGAATTGTCCTCCCAATCGCTCTCAAAAAGTTTAATAAAGATGATCAACCTTAGCCCTGCCGCTAGAAAGGAAATGGGTAAAAAAGGAAGACTTAAAGTGATTCAAAAATTTTCAAAATCTGTGGTAAAAATAAATTATTTGAAATTGCTTCACGAGCAAGCACAAAAGCCAAAAGCAATTTAAAATGAGAATATCGATTATTACAGTTTGTTTTAACAGCGCGGATTACATCAAGTCAACGATTGAATCTGTATTAATGCAAAACCATCCAGATGTTGAATATATCATAGTCGATGGTGAATCTACTGACGGAACCGTTGATATAATCAAATCTTATGGAGATGGAATCTCAAAATGGATCTCGGAACCTGATTTTGGCATTTACGATGCTATGAATAAAGGGATTTCTATGGCTACAGGAGATGTTATTGGGATTGTCAATTCAGACGATTATTTTACTCGAGTAGATTCACTATCACGCGTTGCAGAAACTTTTAAAAAGTATTCAGTGGAAAGTGTATTTGCAGATATAATTTTCGTCAAAAGAACTAATCCATCTAAAGTGGTTAGATATTTTTCTTCCAAAAGCTTTAGGCCTTGGAAAATGAGATATGGTTTTATTCCAGCTCACCCTACCTTCTTTACTTACAAGAGAAATTTTGAAAAGTATGGGGGATATAATACTACTTTTGATATTGGTTCTGACTTTGAACTACTTTTACGTTTTCTGTACAAGTACAAGTTAAGCTACAAATATATTCCGCTAGATATAATGAATATGAGAACTGGGGGAATCAGTACTCGATCTTGGAATAGCACGTTTATTATCAACAAAGAAAATAAGAGGGCATTTGAAATTAATGGTTTTTACACAAATTATGTGTTCTTATTTTCAAGATATTTTGTAAAGGTATTTCATTATTTACCATCTTTTATTAAATATAAAAAGAGAAAAAACGAATAAAGATTTCAATAACCTTCAGTGTACCCTGTTACTATAATATCAACAAAAACCTTTCTTGGCACCCGTAAAAGTTCCTTTATTTGGGTTTTTACATTTATTCTTTTTGGACTGAGCAGTAAGAGTTTTGCTCAAAATGTTCAAGTAGGTGTGCCAGTTATTGAGGAGTCGATACGACGTGGTCAGATACTAGGAGAAATTGATAGTACCTATTCGTTTAGCGTTAGGCCTTTAGATTCTAGGCAATTAATCGTCAGTTCTTCAGAAGGATTAAAAAGCAAATCTTCTTTATATAGAGATTTTTTAGAGAAGGAAAATTCGACTCCTAAATCGGAGATTTGGCGAGCAAGATTTAGTCTTTTACCTATTGTTTCAAGTTCTCAATTCAATACTGGATACCCTTATCCATCTGTTTCAGCATTCATTCCCAGTCTAGGATTTCAGACTTATTTGACGACAGGGTTTTTTGCTTCTTGGGGACCATTAAGTGTTCAGATTCAGCCAGAATTTATTTCAGCCCAAAATAGAAATTTTGAGGCTGGAATTTTAAAATCTGACAATACAGAGTTTCTAGAAAGATTTGGAAGTAATACCTATACGGCCTTATTCCCTGGTCAATCAAGTGTCAGATTGAACTTCGGTGCATTCTCCCTTGGAGCCTCTACCGAAAACATCTGGTGGGGACCTGGCCAGTTTAATTCTCTTTTGTTTTCAAATAATGCCTTTGGCTTTCAACATTTAACATTTAATACAAGAAGGCCAGCAAAAACCTTTATAGGATCATTTGAAGGTCAGTTCTTAGCGGGGTATTTAGAATCTTCAGAATTTTCTAGCTTAAACCCCACTATAGAACGTACGGAAAGAAGATACTTGAATGGCTTAACCATTTCCTACCAACCAAAATGGATTCCAGGTTTTTTTATAGGGTTGTCAAGGGTATTTCAGCAATTCGAGTCTGACAGAGGGGATTCGTTCTCCGAATACTTTCCAATTTTAGAGGGATTTCAAAAGAAAGAATTTTTTGAGAAACCCAGTGATTCTGGTCTTTTTGATCAAGAAGGTA
>JAFMBQ010000452.1 GCA_017858365.1 Algoriphagus sp.
CAAAGTGCCAAGCGTATTTTTCCAAAAATTTTGTACTTTTTCAAATGATTTATGCGCAATTGCATTGCCACGAAATTGGCGGGCAAGTTTTTCTGCCTGACTGAAATTCTGTCCCGCACCAAGTCTAAAAATTAGTTCATGTTCTCCTTCAATTGCCAAATTAAATGGAACTTGGATGGCAGCACAGGGATCTAAAGCGAGCCCCGTCTTTCCGGAAAGTTCTTTCCGCAGCATCGCCTCAGGAAGTTGCAATGTTCCGTTACGACCAATAAATTCTGTTCGGTCTGTCGTGTATGTTTTATCTTTTGCATCTGTGTCGAAAAAAGCAACACGGTTGGAAAACTCAGTATTGTACGGATTTTGTGCAAATATTGTCCCGGTATCCGCGTCTGCCTCGGTGCGAATATGCATTGCTGTTTTTGTTTTGTTATCACCAAGTACCCATTCGACATATCCAGTAGCAGAGAGTTTTCGGGGTCTGCCGGATTGATTACGAATTTTAATTACGATGAACTTGACGGCCTCTTCAATATCTACATACACCAGCATTTCAGAATAAATACCATCTTCATTGTGTTCGAAGGCACTATAACCAAAGCCATGGCGCGTGATGTATGGCGATGCCCCACCCGCCGGTAGAAGTGAGGTTGACCATAAGTGTCCACTCTCTTCGTCACGCAGATAAAATGCTTCACCCGCAGCATCACTTACTGGGTCGTTATTCCAAGGAGTCAATCGTAATTCGTGCGCGTTTTCTATCCAAGTATAAGCGCCTCCACTTTCAGAAACTACTGTTCCAAAAGCAGGATTTGCTATGACATTCACCCAGGGAGCAGGAGTCTTATTTTTGTGATCCATTTTAATCACATACTCGCTGCCATCAGAAGAGAATCCTCCCAACCCATTAAAAAAGAGGAGGTCTCCAGGTATTGGTATGGCGCTAAATGACGGACGATAATTTTGTAACGGAACTATATAAGGTATTCTCACCTTAGCCGGCGCTTTGCGTTTAACTTGATCGGCTAATGTCCCGGCATTATCAGAGATAATAGCACTTGCCACAGTTTGAAATAATATACGGTCCTCAACGGATATCTGTTCAACTGCTCTCACAAAAACACCTCCCGAACGATCTCTCAACCCTACCGGAACCATAGCCTCAATTTCATTTTGAAAAATCTGTCGATATCCGCCATGGCCTTCATTCCATATCATCAGATCGACAGATAGGCCCTTTAAGCGCCAGTAAGCATGGGCTTGTACCAATTGCCTTACAAGTTGCATATTAGCCTGTTTTTCAATTCTCAATAAGACTATTGGCAGGTCTCCTGAAATAGAATAGCCCCATAAGCCAGACTGTTGCCGTTGATTGCGGATGAGAACGGAAGGGTCTGCGCGAAATACGGGGTTGCTATAAAGTATGGGGCTTGCTAAACGTCCATACAATTTTGCATCCCCATCCGAAGCATTGATTTGGCGCAGCACTACTTGGCTGTGTGTCCAGGCTAATTCAAATACACGGTCTTTATGACTTTTATCTTGATATTTATTGATCAAGCCCTGGCAAATTTCCTTTGATTCAGCTATGCCAGTTATTATATCAATCGTAATTGTTTCATCCGGTTTAAGCTTTATTTTATATCTAATAGCCACAATGGGGTCCAAGACGGCACCTTGCTTTCCTGATAGCGGACCCGGAATGTTCATTGCCTGCGGATGCACGATTGAATTTCCACGACCTATAAATTCCATCCGGTCCGTTTCATAGGATATTTCATCAGCATCTTTCCCATGCATAGTCATCAAATGGCACATCCAAGGCGGTTGCTCTTCGGCAGACCGAGGTCTGCGCGTACAAATGATGGCATGTTGGTTCGGAATAATTTCAGTTTGCACAAATAAATTGCTAAACGCGGGTTGCATCAAATCTGATGCGGCAGTTGCGAGAACCACTTCTGCATAGCTGGTAACCTCAATCGTTCTTCGCACAGCAGAACAGTTTGATATGCGTAACCTTCGCATTTCTATGTCGTCCTCGGGAGAAACAACAATTTCAGTATGCGTTTCTATGTTGTTATTGGCAGTACGAAAGTCTATGTGGCCATGAGAATAGGTTGCTGCATATTTGTCTGCCTTTTGAAGGGTAGGTTGATAGGTATTGGACCAGAAAGCCTTGCTATCCAAATCGCGGAAATAACAAAAGGTACCCCAATTATCACGGGTGCGATCCTCTCGCCAGCGATTAACTGCCAAATCTTTCCAACGGCTATATCCTCCGCCTGAATTAGTTACCATTACATGGTACTTGCCATTAGAGAGCAATTGCACTTCAGGATTGTTTGTGTTGGGGTCATGAAGTATTCTTGTTTCTATGGCAGTGGGCGCATAACTAATTTCAAATATATCGGTAGTATGGGCAAAGTAGGTGGTCGCTTTTGGTATTCGTTCCTGAAGTAGCAATAGGGCAGCCTTAAACTGTGGTTCCGCCTCAAATAATTTTTGCATAGGTTGGTCAAGCAGCAGATATGCCATTGAGAGAAAACTCATCCCCTGGTGATGCGCCATGAATGAATAAACAACGGCATGGCTTTGTCCTCGCGGCAAACGCGATGCGGTATAATCTATGGCTTCATAAAACCCATAACGTCCTTCAAATCCTTTTTCATAAAGCAGCTCCAGATTACTGCATGCCTTTTCGGGGGCTACCATCAGTGCAAGTGCAGATGCGTACGGTGCTACAACGAGTTCCTCCTCGAGACCGCGTTTTAAGCCCAGACCTGGAATGCCAAACGCACGATATTGGTAATGGGATTCAGCACTAATCATATTGTAACCGGACTCAGAAATTCCCCAGGGCTGACCGGTCTGATTCCCGTATTTAATCTGACTAGCTACAGATGCTTTAGATGTTTGGTCAAGCAACGTATTCTCGTAATCAGGCATTACTAAAAGAGGCATCAGGTATTCAAACATGGACCCGCTCCATGATAGCAGAATAGGTTGACCATTCATATTAGTCAGCAAACGTCCTAATGCAAACCAGCTCTTTTCAGGTAATTTTCCCTGAGCAATTCCAACAAAAACACCTAACCTAGCCTCGGATGCAAGTAGATCATAATAACTTAAATCCACTTTACGGTCTTCAACGTTGTAGCCGATGGAAAGCAGATGACTTGATTTGTCGTATAAAAAATCCCATGTGATATCTGCCATGTCATCGCACTGTTGAGCAAGCGCATTGGTCGAAGCAATTTGTTCTTCCGCCTGACGAATAGATTGAGTTAAATCATTTTGAAATACCTCAAGCCATTCGTTTTCGCTGTTTGAGTAAATTGCAGCCTGATGCTGATTTACTTCTTTCATCAATTCCCGGCCTGTCTTTACTAGTTGGCTCAGCGTTGAAATTTGATTCAAGGAAGCTAGATCCTTGAATTTAGATGGAGCAGATGCTAAGAGATCCCAGGGCGAAAAAATCTGAAGCTCCTTCTCCAACTGGTCTAATTGTATTTTGAGTTTTTGTTTCCACCAAAACGGTTCACTCTCCGGGTAGCTCTTCAGGTCATCATAAACCTCGTGAAAAGCATATTTCAACTTTTCTATACTTTTTCTCACTTCTAAAAGATTATTTAAATCCTTCGCAGTGGCGATTTTCAAATCCTTTTTAAACGATTGCACTTTTCTTACTTCGTTTTCGTCCAGCGAATCTTTAAGCACAAGGAATGTATCCCAAAGCCCTTGAATTAAATTTGAATGAATTATTTTTTGTTGAGGGATAGCCAATAATCCTTGTCGAAACACGAGCAAGTGCCCTACCAGATTACCACTGTCTACCGTTGAAATATATTTTGGGAGTAATGGACTCAACGATAACGTG
>JAFMBQ010000453.1 GCA_017858365.1 Algoriphagus sp.
TAATTCTTGAAATTTTTCTATATTCTCGAAATAGCCGTTTGATAAATTATCAAAAACACGAACATGGCCGGCACCAAATTTTAAAAGATATTCTACAATATTACTTCCGATAAAGCCAGCGCCACCAGTTACCAAGAATTTAAACTCAGATAAATCTTTAGTATGATATTTTATATTATACAAACCTCTATTAAACATTTAATCCTAGTTATAAACGAGCATCAACTTTATGCTTCGGTATCACTCCCTTAACATCATATACAATCAATCCTTCAGATTTTTCAAATATCAAATTTTCAATAGCTTTATGTGAAACTGCAAAAAAAACCGCAGAATACTTGCTAAACTTCGGTTCAGGCATTAAAAGCAAAATATCCAAGCCATACTCGGATAACACTTTATAGGCATTACCAAGAGGATCATAAATAACAATCTTAATATCA
Organism: Algoriphagus sp.; assembly: GCA_017858365.1. GTDB lineage: Bacteria > Bacteroidota > Bacteroidia > Cytophagales > Cyclobacteriaceae > Algoriphagus. Next base: position 444 of record JAFMBQ010000453.1, read on the forward strand.
AAACTTTTTAATTCCTCATAAATATCAATAACTCCTTTATTTCTACTAGCGGGACAGTTCTCTTTAAAAGTAAAACCAAGAATTAACACTTGGCATTCCACTACCTTCATATTTCTTCGCATCATAAGCTTAATCAACTCTGTTGAAACATGCTTACCCATACTATCATTCATCCTTCTCCCTGCAAGGATAATTTCCGGATTATATCCTACTTCCTGGGCTTTTTGCGCTAAATAATAAGGGTCAACTCCTATGCAATGTTCACCAACCAAGCCAGGCTTAAAATTTAAAAAATTCCATTTAGTAGCAGCAGCTTCGAGCACTTCATGGGTATCAATGCCCAATAATCCAAATATCTATGATAGCTCATTAACAAAAGCTATGTTAATATCCCGCTGTGAATTTTCTATAACTTTTGCTGCTTCCGCAACCCTTATACTGGAAGCCTTATATGTTCCTGCTGTAATTATAGATTTATATAGTTGATTAATAATTTTAGCGATTTCTGGTGTAGATCCGGAAGTGACTTTAAGTATTTTCGAAACAGTATGTTCTTTATCGCCCGGGTTTATTCTTTCCTGAGAAAAGCTAATAAAGAAATAAATATTAAATTTTAAGCCGCTAACTTTTCTAATATTTATATATAATAAAATTATGTAATCCTACGTTAAAGCACGCTTTTATAAACAAGATTACCTCTCTTTATTAGAACTTCACCAACTCTTTCAGTGGACTTGATTAATGAGGTAAGGACTAGTCTATTATGTCAATCGTAGAAAGTAGCAATTGGTACAAAAAAAATATTACTCTTTAATATCTTTTTTTATTGAAATATCCTAAAATAATCCATTTTAAATTGTATTTAAAAACTACTTATTCGAGGTGTCTAAACTGAAATCGTTCACTTGATTCAATTGAGCTACTCTATTTTAATTTATAAAAAATCTAACTTTGAAAACTTTTTTTTAAAACATTAATGCTAATGGTATTCAAACATACCCTAAACCTATTATTCTAATTTTTTTTATTTAATAATTACTTAAGTTATTCTTGAATTAGCCGTATATGTTGCTCTACTATATGATCATTCGTGAATAACCTTATACCTCTTTCTCTTGCTGCAATTCCATAGTTTAGTCTAAGATCTTTACTAGCAATTACATTTGACAATTCAGACAAATATATTTCAGCATTTAATTGATTACCTTTAAAAGGAACTAATATACCTGAAATTTTATCTTCAATTGTTTCTAAATGTCCTCCTGTTTTAGAAGACAAAACTACTTTCCCACACATCATAGCTTCAATATTTGCTATTCCCATACAAGGGTAATTCTGTTTGGAAGGTGAGGTAAATATATCACAACAAGCAAAATATTCTGGCTTATCCTCAAATGAAATATCAAATGCGAAATTGATTCGATTATATTTATTAGCCAATTCTTCCACTTGTGAGCTTAACTCTCCTTTAGCACCCACAAAGAAAATTGTAACTTTTTCATCTAAGTTCAATATATTCTCTGCGTAATCAATTAAAAAATCTATCCCCATTTCATAACCAATTCTTCCCATGGTCATCAAAACAACGGCATCCTCAGCTATACCATACTTTTGTCTTATTCTCTTTCCAGAAATTGCTGGGTAATAGATATTCTCTAGAACATTATTATATAAGACCTTAGTTTTATATTCTATTCCTAAGAATTCTTTACCTGAATCAGCGCAGTATTTACTACATGAAAGGATCTTAATTGGGAATGTAAATGCATGCGCAAGGAATTTTTTCTCTGTTTCATATAAATGCTTATTTACATAAAAGCCTGCATAAATCGTACTATATATTTTTAAATTATGAAACTTTGATTTTAAAAATGGAGTAATATGAATTTGATCATTATCATAGGTGAAAACATGAGTTAACCCATGTTCATTAACAATACAGTTCACTTTATCAGCAATTGATAAAGCCCTTAAATATTTTTTCAAACTTAAATCTTTTTTATGCTTAATATTAATAATTGCATATACTAATATCCACAACATTCGTCTTTTAAAATTAGAAAAAGGGTTAAAAAAGAAATTTCTTACCCCATTTTCTAACTTTTGGATTTCATCCGCTTCGGTTTGAAAAGATAGAGTATATGTATCTATTCCTTTTTCCACAATTCCTGGAAGTAACTCATATAAATGGCTTGCAATTCCACCAAATGGAGGAGGCCAATTTCCAACAAATAAAGCAGAGTTTAATTTCTTCATTAATTCTGCCATTTTAAATTTTTTATCAAGTTATACACCAATACTATTCCATTTTCTAAATCAATGCTTGAACTCCAACCAATTTGTTTTAGTTTACTTACATCCATCAATTTTCTTTCAGTTCCATTAGGCATATTTTTATCCCACCTTACATCTCCTTCAAATCCTACAATTCGCTTAATAAGATTTGACAATTCATAAATCGAAATATCTTTTCCTGTTCCTATATTCACAATTCCCTTTTCATTATAATTTTTTAGCAAAAAAAAACAAGCTGACGCTAAGTCGTCTACATGCAGGAACTCTCTTCTTGGACTTCCTGACCCCCAAAGATTTACTTCTTGTAAATTTTCTCTTTTAGAAGTGATAAATTTACGTAAAAGGGCCGGCAATACATGCGATGTTTCTAAGTCATAGTTGTCATTAGGACCATATAAATTAGTTGGCATTGCAGAAATAAAATTACAACCATATTGTATTCTATAACTGTCACACAATTCAATTCCTGCTATTTTTGCAATGGCATAAGGTTGATTAGTTGGTTCTAAATATCCACTTAACAAGTATTCTTCTTTTAGTGGTTGTGGTGCTAATTTGGGATATATACATGAAGATCCTAAATACAATAACTTGGTCACCTTATTCAAATATGCTGAATGAATTACATTTGCTTCAATCATTAAATTATCATAAATAAATTCTGCTCTATATGTATTATTTGCATGAATTCCACCTACCTTAGCCGCAGCAAGGACAACATAAACAGGCTTTTCTTTATTGAAAAAATCATTTACAGAGCGTTGATTTCTCAAGTCTAATTCATCTGATCTTCTTGTTACAATATTATTAAACCCTTCCTCTATTAACTTACGTTCTATTGCAGAACCGACCATTCCACGGTGTCCAGCAATATATATCTTATCAGATTTCTCCATGCTTATAATCCACTTTCTTTAATATACAATTCCTTTTTAAATAGAGAAACATCGCTTGCTACCATTTCTTTGACTAATGCTGCTAAACCATATTTAGGCTTCCATCCTAATTGCGTCATTGCTTTGGTAGGGTCGCCTATCAATAAATCAACTTCTGTTGGTCTGTAATATTTAGGATCAACTTTTACAACTACTTGGCCTTCTTCCAATTTGTAGTCACCTGTATTTTTTA
>JAFMBQ010000454.1 GCA_017858365.1 Algoriphagus sp.
GTTTTGATACTGATTTTCTTTGGATGGGGCAGTGCAGTCTTGGCTCAGCAGTCTTTTTCCAAGGCAGACACGCTAGAAGCAAAAGTTACCTTTCTTACTTCAGACAATATTTATTTAGGCTTTGACCAAACCGATCGGATCCAAGTAGGTGATACCCTTTTCAAAAAAGAAGGAGAAAAACTCATACCTGTTCTAACCCTTTATAGAAAATCTTCTGTCTCCGTCATCGCAAAACCTTTGCATGGACAGACATTTAAAGTTGGAGAGAGCATTTGGGCCTTGACCCCAAAACCAGAAGAGAAAAAACCTGAGTCCTCTCTTGAGCAAAAAAAGCAAGAGATCGTCCCTACGCCCAAACCAACTACGATCACCAGGCGCTCTCCCAAGAAAAAAGAGACTCTTCGGGGAACTGTCGCGATAAACAACTATTCCGTCATCTCAGATTCTGATTTTAGCTCTCGATCGGTGGCAAGGCTAAGTGCAAGGGCAGACAGTATCAACGGTTCGGGGCTTTCATTTAGAACCTATGCACGTTATCGTCAAAACAGAATAGATCGGAACGCCCAACAAGATGTATTTGGAAAATTCTTCCTATATGAGTTTGCTTTTGACTACCAAATCCAGGATCAATTTGCAGTCACAATCGGCAGGTTTATAAACAGAAACATGGTGTCTGTGGGCGCTATAGATGGTCTAAAGTTAGAAAAAACGGGGAGATTAGGTTTCGGAGGTGTTATTGCAGGATTTCGTCCTGACCCTATTTCATATGGACTAAACACCGATCTATTCCAGTTTGGGGCTTTTGCAGGATTGTACCACAACAAATCTAAAAGTGCCTTTTCCAGCTTGGGTTTTATTGAGCAGACCAACAAGAAAATGACTGATCGCCGATATCTTTATTTCCAGCATCAAAGTAATGTTTCGGAAAAAATAAGCCTATTCGCAAGCTCTGAATTAGACTTATATCAGAAAGATTCCACCGGCCGGGGAGGGATGTCTCCAAGACTTTCAAACTTGTTTTTCTCTGTTAATTATCGAGTGTTGCCTGCGCTGAATCTCTCAGCATCCTACGATGTAAGAAGAAACTTCATTCTCTACGAGTCTTTTGCAGAAGAATTGGACCGACTGATCCGAGATGATCCCTACCGAACTGGTTTACGACTTCGGGCCAATTATAGATTAGCTAAATATGTCCGATGGGGAGTTGCTATGAGCCGAAGGCTGCAAAGCGATCAAAAGAATGAATATTCTCAGATTAATTCCTCACTTCAATTCAGCAAAATCCCTGGGTTGAAAGGAAGTCTAATGCTTATGGGAGGATTGAACAAAAACTCCTATCTGTCCTATCAAACTTTTCTGGCAAGATATTCCAGAGATTTCTGGAAAGGCAAAGTCACCATCGCTCCCTATGGCAGATATTTGATTTATTCTTATTTCAGTTCAGAGACACCTAATACATCTCAGATATATGCCGGAATAGATACCAATCTGGATATCACTAAAAGACTGTCCTTTCGTCTCCTGTACGATTATTCTACCCGGAATTCAATCATTTCACACAGATTTAACATCAACATTACCCAACGGTTTTAATCATGAAAAACTTTAAATGCCTCAGTTGGACATCAGTTCTTGGTTTGGTTCTTCTCATAGCCTCCTGTTCAAGCCCCAAGAAAATAGAACCTATAACTACTTCTGAAGATTCAGAGGTTTTCAATTTGGTCAATCCCTCTCCCGCCACTGAAAGCATGGATGCCGGGGACCCAAATATCTGGCATGATGCAGAAATCAGGGAAGTTCTGCAGGCCAATCGATATTCCTATCTGGAAGTCGTCGAAAATGGAAATCCCTTCTGGCTGGCAACATCCAAAGGTGATTTCAGTCCAAATCAAAAACTTCGCTATCGAGGAGGTCTGTTGAAAACCAACTTCAAAAGTGAAGAACATGATCGCGTCTTCGAAAGGCTTTATCTAGTCTCCCAACTTCAGGTCCAAGGACCAACTGGAAATGCAACGGAAGCAACTGTTACTCCAAGACCTAACCCCGCAAAACCATTGGACACGGCTAACCTAAAAGGAATAACTTCCATTAAAGAAATCATTCAAAATCCGACCAAATTCAAAGACCAAATTGTAAAAATTTTGGGCACTGTAACCAAAGTTAATCCCAATATCCTGAATAGAAACTGGATCCATGTCAAGGACACTACTGCTGATCAATATGACTTTGTTTTGACCTCCGCCTCCATTATTCCAGAGGGACACCAGGTTATATTCGAAGGAGTCATCAGATTAGATGTGGATTTTGGGGCAGGTTACAGCTACGATATAATTATGGAAGACGCGAAATTCTCATTACAATGATTAAGCTCAAAGGTATTCTTCACCGAATAGATTCTATATTTTTCGGGACTCGTGCCGCGGGTCTATACATCTTTCTATTTGCACTTTCCATAGGAGTGGCAACTTTCATTGAAAATGATTTCGGAACCTCAGCAGCTCAAAAATACATTTACAGAGCCACTTGGTTTGAATTGCTTTTACTCTTGTTTTCTATAACATTAGCGTCGAATGTAATTAGGTTTCGAATGGTCTCCCAAAAAAAATGGGCTCAGGTAGTATTCCACCTTTCCATGATTCTAATTTTGATCGGGGCAGGCCTTACCCGGTATCTTGGATACGAAGGTGTTATGCACATTCGCGAAGGAGCATCTTCCAACTTCATTTATTCCAATGAATCCTATTTAAATTTTGAGGTCTCCATGGCAGGTCAAAAATTCCAATTTGATGAGCCGCTACTTCTATCCTCCCTAGGAAAGAACAGCTTTGATCAAGAATACCTCCTGGGAAACAAACCTGTCAGCGTGAAGCTAATTTCTATGATCCCCAATCCTAAACAGGAGGTGGAAGTAGTTGAGGATGGAGTACCTATTATTAATGTTGTGTTTGGAAGTAGTTCTGGAAGAACAGAAAGCTACATTACCTATGGGGCCAAACAGGAGATTAATGGCGTTTACTTCAATTTTAATGAAGAAATAGTCGCTGGTGCATTCAATATTTTCTTTAAAGACGACCAATTGTATTGGATCGCTGACCGAGAAGTAAGTGAGCGAGTCATGAGTACACAGGCATTTACCAACTACACTCCTAATACCCAAAACCTATTGCAATTTCGAGCGCTATACAATACTGGACAGCAACAATTTGTATTTGGAGGATTTATTGAAAAAGGAAAATTAATAGTTGTCTCAGAAAAGCAAAAAATTGATCGAAGCAGCCTATTGGGCCTTGAACTCGAAGTCAATCTCGGTTCGGAGACCTTCAGACAAACGGTATACGGAAGTCCTGGACAGCCAGGTAGAAGTATTTTTTTTCAATCTGAGGACAAAACCATAGCTATTTCCTATGGGGCAAAAAAAATTCAGCTTCCTTTCAGCTTACACCTTAATGACTTTGAAATGGAGCGCTATCCTGGCACCAACAGTCCAGCATCATATGCAAGTGAAGTCACTTTGTTAGATAATCAGAACTCCATAAATGAAGCGCATCGAATTTTTATGAATAACATTTTAGATCACGGAGGCTATCGGTTTTTCCAATCTTCCTATGATGCGGACGAGCTTGGGACATATCTCAGTGTCAACCACGACTTCTGGGGCACCAATATTACCTATCTAGGTTATGCCTTACTTACGCTAGGAATGATCATGATTTTCTTCTTTGGCAACACTCGATTTAAAAACCTCGCTCAAAAGCTTAAGCAACTTAAGTCCGCAGGTCTGGTTTTGGCAGCAGTCTTTCTTTGCATCATTGAGTCCACCGCTCAAGTTCAGCTAGCGCCACAAGTCCCTACCGTTGATGCTG
>JAFMBQ010000041.1 GCA_017858365.1 Algoriphagus sp.
AAATAAAGAAATATCCTTACTGGCCAAATGCTTAAACTATTACTACGAAACCAATCAAAGCCTAGGGGATATAGCAGAAAATATAGAGGTAGTTGGCGTGATGCTCTATCCGGAATTGATCAGAGACTTATTTGATTTTGATATCTCTAAATCTCATCATCAAGTTGATTTTAACCTAAAACAAGTCCAGGTTAGTAAACTACTTGAACATTTTAGAGACAGCATCATTATTTTGTTGGAGAATCCTGAATTAGCAGATGAAGAATTAATCAAAAACAAGTTGAGAGAGTTTGTGATTTTGATGACAAAAACAATAAATGCGCCTTCTGAACTTGATTTTCTTGCCGCAATGTTCAAACCAAATTTCGCAAAATTTGAAGAAGTAATTCAGAGTAATTTATATGCCAATTTAAGCCTTGATGAACTTGCTAATCTTTGCCACATGAGTTTATCGACTTTTAAACGGAAGTTCAAAGAGGTGTATAATGAAAGTCCTTCCAAGTACTTGAACAAAAAGAAAATCAACAAATCAATCGAGTTGTTGAAAGAAGGCGATTCACGAATTTCAGATATCGCCTACGACTTAGGCTTTGATTCGCTCACCACATTCAATCGAGTATTCAAACAACAAACAGGGAAAAATCCTTCGGGACATCGTTTGAGCTAATTTGACTAGTTATTGAGCCTGTTTGTAAAAAGCATTGAAAGCTAAATCATCACATTTGTTTAAATCATTAAACAAAGCGTCATGAAAAAGAATGTAGGAAAACCAGATAAAATCGGGAGAGTTTTACTAGGTGTTTTAATTATCTCGGCAGGTGTGATATTTCAATCTTGGTGGGGATTAATTGGAGCCGGCATCATATTACCCGCAATAATGGGCTCAGATCCTTTTTACACACTCGTAGGTCTTAACACCAATAAAAAATAAGCTGATGGACACTAAATTTAAAAACAAATATGGTGACTGGGCTTTAATTACTGGGGCAACATCAGGAATCGGAGCTGAACTAACGAGTCAAATCGCAGCCAAGGGCATTAACATTGTATTGGTTGCTCGAAAAGAAAAAGAACTAGCAGACCATGCTTCTTCTCTCCAGAAAAGGTATGGGATTAAAACAAAATATGTATCGGCTGATTTAGTGACGACAGAAGGAATCGAAAAAGTAAAACAGATTGAGGAAAAAATTGGACTTCTGGTTATCGCCGCAGGAATTGAAGTAAATGGCGCATTCGAAAAAACTTCGCTCGAAAGTGAGTTGAAGTTGATTCAAATAAATGTGGTGGCTACGTTGCAGCTTACGCATCATTTCAGCAAAGCCATGATCGAAAGAAAAAAAGGAGGCATTCTGCTCATTTCAAGTTTATCAGGTCACATGCCCAATCCTTATTTATCGAACTATGCAGGCTCAAAAGCCTACGTGCTAAATCTAGGGGCATCTTTATACGGTGAATTAAAACCCAAAGGAGTTGATGTAAGCATCCTTTCTCCCGGCCTAACCAAAACGCCCATGGTGGCAGACAATGGTATCGACTGGAGCAAAACGCCAATGCAAGCAATGGAGCCTTCTGTTGTTGCCGAAATTGGACTTAAGGGTTTGGGTAAGAGACTGCTCTCTATTCCGGGTAGAAAAAATAACTTTATGGCATTTATGTCCAAACATAGCCCATTAGAGATGCTAGCTAAAATGAATGAAAAAATGATTCGAAAAGCCATTGACGTCAATAAAATATGAAAACTATGCGCGGAATTTTATAAATTAATTAGTGGATGAATTGGGAATTGACCTACATGGATGATGAATCAATTCTGTATCAAACTGAATCCTAAGGGTCTTAACTCAATGCCAAATTTAAGTATCACCTTGGCCGCAAGTCAAAAACTAATTGATTTATGAATTACATCGTTAAAGCAAGTTCATCTTCAAAAAATAATGCTTCAATACACTTTAAACAGGCAGAATTTAATTTCGGGATTACTCCAGAATCAGATGAATTATTAGCAAACCCAGCCGAATTATTTTTGGGCTCATTTTCAGCTTGTATTCTCAAAAATGTTGAGCGTTTTTCTACACTAATGAATTTCGAATACTCAAGGGCTGAACTAACAGTGAGCGCAAAACGGCTAGAGAAACCACCTCGGATGGATGAAATACAGTATGAATTAAAAATTTACAGTCAGGACAGCAGCTTAAATATTGATTTACTCAAAAAGAATATTGAGAAATTTGGGACGATATTTAACACAGTGAAATCCTCCTGCTCAGTCGTTGGTACAATCCAAAAAATAGCTGAATAAAAATCTAAATAAACTGACTGCGTTTATACAAAAAAAAAGAAACTATCGAGCGATCAACCAATAGGAAAGGAATAATCACTCGATAGTTCCCTCTTTACAGACACACCTTTTCTTCCAAGATCACCACTTGATTGATTTTCCCATTCCCTAATAAGCCGTCCAGCCTCCATCTGCGGTGAGCACTGCTCCATTGACAAATGAAGAATCCTCTGATGCCAGAAACAAGGCAACTTTAGCTATTTCATCTGACTCCCCCATTCGTGGCATGGACCCAGCTCCCGAGCTGCACAGCAAGGCGCCTTTCTCATTTGGCACGGCATCTTTCATGATATTCGTATTCACCCCTCCCGGAGCGATGACATTGCTTCGGATCCCCCTTTTAGCATACATGAATCCGATGTTTTTACTCATTCCGATCAGCGCATGTTTTGAAGTGGTATACGCCAAACCTGCTCTAGCTCCATTAGTACCTCCTACAGAAGAAATATGGATCATCACTCCTTTTCCTTGTTTAAGCATTGGGGAAATGGCTTCCCTGGAGGCATAAAAAGGCCCATTAATATTTACTCCCATCACTCTTTCCCAAAGCTCATCAGTAACCTTATCCAAAGGAGTAAAATTATCCATCACCCCAGCATTATTGACTAGTATATCAATAGAACCAAACTCGATTATAGCTGCATGCATCATTTTTTTAACCTGTGCCTCATTGGAAACATCACATTTCAACCCGATAGCACGTCCCCCTTCCAGTCTGATCATTTCAGCAACATCCATCGCGTTATCTGGATTTAAATCCACTACAACTACTTTGGCGCCATTCAAAGCAAAAAGCCGCGCTATCGCTTTTCCCATCCCAGATGCTGCTCCGGTAACTACTGCTGTTTTATTTTCAAGTTTTTTCATAGCATTAAGATTTATTGGTTTCTTCCTGAATTCTCTTTTCTATTCCGCCCAGCAAAGCTTCCGCATTGAAAGAGATACTGTCGATCCTTTGAGCAATCAAAGATTAAGTAAAGGCAGGATTGTCACTTGAAGCTTGATCACTTTATCTCATTTTCTTCTATAAAAATTAGAAGACCTTAAGCGATCACTGCGAACTCACTCGGAATCCGAACGCCCGTAGAAGTCGGTTTTTAGTACATCTACACTACTGAAGCATTCTTATCTCCTACTAATAGGACATCGTCTATTCCGATTTTTTCAAATGATATCACTGATTTATCTATACTATTTTTGTTTGATACACACCTTTAGAAAGATGAAATCTACAGCGCTTAACGCATTAAACTCATGATTCAATTGGGTTCAAATAGTGATTTAAATCAATAAAAAATTATCTCAAGCGTCCCTAAAAAACTGAAGAAGCCTTTCTTTATATGAATTCAATCAATCCTTATTTACCAGCTGATGGATAAACTTCATCTTATTCACCACTCCTTGGCTGATTACGAAAGGATAAACATCAGGCACGCCCATGGCCCGATTGATGCTATTGACAGCAAAGGATAATGGTACGCAAGTTTCTACTATGGCCTGAAAATCAGATTGGGTGTAGGGGTCAAAACTCACATTGGCGGCCATGCCTTCCAGTGTAGCAGATGGATCAACTTTTAACCCAAAAAAGTGCGCGGTTTCTACCATGTCCATGATGTGTAGATAATGTGCCCAAGTTTCTGCCCAATCCTCCCAAGCATGCGCGGTGGCATATTTGCTGATAAAGGTTTCTTGCCAGTTATCAGGAGCTCCATTTTTATAATAAATTTTTAAGGATTCTCGGTAAGAAGTACGCTCATCGCCGAAAATAGCTCTAAAATCAGCTAAAATCTCGGTATCCGGATACACCAATCGATCCCAAAAATAATGTCCCACCTCATGCCTCAAGTGTCCAATCAAGGTACGATATGGCTCCATGAGTTGCATGCGCATCTGCTCTCGGAGTACAGAGTCCGCCTCACGAAGCAGAATAGTAATCACCCCATTTGCATGTCCAGTCATCAATTGGGAATTTGCTTGACGAGCCACAAAGTCAAAACAAAGTCCATTCGCATTTTTCAATTTGCTAGGAAGGGGTAATCCAATCTTTTGCAATTGATAAATTAAGCGATGCTTGGCTACTTCAAGATTTTTCCATTTGGGAAAATTCTCCTTGTCTGAAAGATTAGGAATCGTACGATTGAGCTGACAGGCCGTGCAGAAGTTGACAGTGGATCCTATTGGGATTAGCCAATTGCAGACGCCGTGCTGATGGTTCTTACAAAACTTGTACTCGATCTTCTCTCGATCCGAAATCAATCGATCTGATTCTGAATCAAAAGTGAGCATCTGCCTATCCAAGTCGCGGTAACCAGATAGATGACCACAATTGGCACAGGCATAGTTTTCAAAAAAAAGTGGATACTGACAATGTCCGCATTGAAATATTTTCATGTTCGGCTGAGGATGATTTCAAAGATGGGCGATTTTAGAATAGAAGTAGTTGAAAAAAACCGACTTTATATTTTTATCCCAACTTAAAAAAACCCGATATAAAAATTTACGAAAGAGAGGAATGCTAAATTTCCAGGCAATCACCATTTTAGAGCATGGGGTCCAAACGAGATATATGCTATGCCAAATAGGACGTTTGAGGAATTTTATTTGTCGCTATTGGTTTCCCTATTACTTTTTTCGTAAACAATTTGAATAAAAGAAGGTTAGACATCTTGTTGACTACTAGTTAGAATAATTTAAATATAGATTCTTACTCGAAACTTGAGATTTCAATCTTAAAAAAAATAATAGAGATAAATCCAATATCTAAATTTTTTAAGTGACAAAAATTTTTAGTCAGATCAATTTATCTAAAGTGATAACGCCTTTATCCAGAAGTTTTAACCTAAGAAACTCTGGCGTATGACATCCAGCTTTTAGCATCCGTACATATAAAGGACCTAGATGATGCTTAATTTCTCCTACCAATTACAGACCTATTATTATTAGACTTTCTCAAGCTCTAATGAAATAGCAAAGTCTAATTCCAATTTCGCCGCTGGTCAAATTAAGGGCCATATGAATCAAGAGAAATTAGGTTTGAACTTCTCGAGGCCATGAAAAGAGAAGTCCTCATCCTTTGGTGAATTAACAAACTCAATATCTCGGAAATTTTGAGAAATACATTACTAAGGTATAAATCAAGCCGAAGTCTTGACTTGCCTAACAAATCTTATATAACGAAATACTAACAATATACATAAGTCATTGAAACAGCTAAATAACTAAGCGTTATATGCTATTTAAAATAACCAAATCCGGTCTGCGAAAGCCAAAGGGCTGACCACCTGATGTGACAGAAAACAAAACAGTAGAGACCAGCAACTACTCAAAAAAACGGGGCGTATTCTGAAAAGCCTGATGAGTAAGAGAAAAATTATATTCAAAATGCTCAAAAAATTTAACCTAACCGATAAGCTGCTAATCACATCTGCATTACTTTCGCTCATTTATTCTGAAATCTTGTTCTTTAATGGTAACTCAGACCACGCGATTTTTATTGGACTTTGGGTCCCTTCAATATTATGTTTCGGGATATACTTAAGACTAATAAATAAAAATGATTGATTTTATACCATATTTCGCAGGAATCGTCACTGTATTATTTTCAGTAGCTTTTAGCTATGCCATAACAGATGGCTGGAATTTTAAAAATAAAGGGCAATAATTAGTCTGTAATTGTCTCGGCAATTAAACTAGCATTTAATCCAACAGACGGCCGTGAGCCATGAGCTCACGGTTCGCCTACTCAAGTCCGGACACAGCCTAGCACCACACCGAAAGCATTCTTTTTTAAAGGATATTATTTTTCAATTTGTCAAGATTTCTAGCACAGTTTCGCATCTTGTCAAGAAATAATACATAAAGTTTAGTTTTTAGTAATTAAAAACTGAAAAAGAATATGAAAAATAACCTTAAACAGTTTGCAAATAACAAGTTCTCGCAATTTGGAGAAGATGGTATTATTAAAAAAATCTTTGATGTCTTGCCAAAGCAGGAAGAATATTGGTGTGTGGAATTTGGCGCTTGGGATGGGAAATTTTTAAGCAACACCTATGAGTTAATCCAAAATAATAGTTGGAAGGGGATTTTAATTGAAGGGAATGCAAAAAAAATTCCAGCTCTAAAACAAACTTATAGGGACAACAGTAATGCTATATTGATTAATAAATTAGTTTCTTTTGAAGGTATTAACACCTTAGATAATATCATTAAGGAAACAGCTATTCCTGTTGATTTCGACTTGCTTTCGATTGATATTGACGTTAATGACTATCATATATGGGAATCCGTAAAAAATTATCAGCCAAAAGTTGTAGTAATTGAATTTAATCCATCCATCCATTCCGAGTGAAATAGAGTTTGTTCAAGAAAGAATTACAACTTAAATCATGGAAATAGCTTGCTTTCCTTAATAAAATTGGGCGTTTTAAAAGGATATGAACTTATTGGCACCACATATTGCAATGGGATTTTTGTGAGAAAAGAGTTTTATGGCTTATTTGAACTTAATGACAACAGCATAACTTCAATGTGGGATACAGAAACTCCAGCACCTCAGATTTTTCAATTGTATGATGGCACGCTAGTCTTATCAGAAGAATTTAGGTTGATATGGCATAATAAGAATATCACTAAATTCGACTTGCAAACACTCCCAAAGATTCTGAGGCATTTCGGAGATTCTCTTAATTCTATTGGGATTTTTAGAAAAATTCTAAGAAAGATCTATTTCAACCTACAATCAATAAAAAATAAACGCTATTAAAACAGGCGTTTTGTCAAATCGCTAGCTTCAATCCTGAAAAGACTTTAACTCTACAAATCAAAAGGTAAAATTAGAAAATCATTTACGCTCTTAATTGCACTCACACTTAGTTTTTTGGCTTCAGCTCAACAAACAGTAACCTTGGGTTTAGGATATGATAAAGCCGCTGTAATAAATCTAGTGGAGCAATTTTTAACTGCTGCTGGAAATTACGATTTAGACGCAATGCGGCAGATGTTTAGCGAAAAGGCTAATATTGGAGGTGCTTCTTTAAAAGACGGGAAATGGAATTCGTTTACCCTGACTATTCAGGAGTTTTTGGAGCTCTTAAAATCTCAAAAAGAGCCAACTAACTACACTGAACCTGTTTCTAACTACACAGTAGAAATAGACTGGGGAATGTTAGCATTTGTGAAAGCTGATGCCGTCTTAATAAAGAACGGAAAACCTCAAGCTACTAATTTTGACTATTTCACACTGATTAAGCACAATGGGGAATGGAAGATATTAAATGGTTCTTACGTATCGATTCCTATTGAAAATTAAGAAATCAAAAATACACAAATGGGTCGAAGAAGTTGACAGGATTGCTAACGTGATCATCAAGAGTATCGGCATCTAGACCCAAACCATATTTTTTAGATATTCATTGAGGGTATCCATCTAATCCTTTATTTATTGAAACCTTCCATAGCGGCTAAAGTGGTAGCCCAAACAATTACGCAGGAAATAAATATCCCTATTGTATTTGCCAAAAAGGTTTTTTTTCGTTCCATTCCAAAAAGATAGCCCGCAATGGTACCCGCATAAACCCCAGTTCCTGGAAGGGGAATCAGTACAAAAATTATAAGGCCCCAGAAACCATATTTCTTTACATTTTTTCCAGCTCCTGCCTTAGCGCGACGGGCTACAAAAATTGCCGCCTTTTTGTAATGGTACCATTTAAAAAAATAACGATTTATTACATCAAGAAAGAACGTCATTATAGGAAAGACCATCACATTGGCCAAAAAGCAGAAAAAGAAGGCCCAATAAATGTTTACCCCATTCAAAAGGGCATAAGGGATACCACCTTTTGCTTCCCCAAAAGGAGAAATGCTCCAAAGCATGGCAATAATTAAATCGAGAATCATTTATTCGTGAGTAGAGCTGCAAAAGTAATCAATTTAGGAGGCCTTACTGCCAAAGGATTTATAAAAATTTAGGTAAATAACGGACTAAAATTAAAAATGATGCATCCCCATTTTTGCACAGTGACAATGCTGAAAATTTTCAAAGAGCTTTTAGAAATCGCAATGGTAACACTTTTACCCATTGGAAATGGAAGGATACATTCCGTTTGATTTCCAATCGAAATGAGTCCATTTAATTAGATGATTTCAAACAAAATGTTTCATGGCTTTCAGCGCACGTCTTTCAGCCAGAGTCTTTTTATAAATGAACCATTTTTCGTCATGGATCTTGCGCATTAAATTATCCGTAGTTCTTTGAAAGGTGAGGTTCCAGAATCCTCCAAAAATCTTTTCCCAGTCATTGGCCACAGTTCGTACAGATAGGCCAAAACCACCTTCCAGATATTGAATATGATGCCAATAGCCACTGGGCATAAATAAGGTATCACCATGTTCAAGTACGGTACTCATACCTTTCACATAGTTAAGGGCAGGATAGGTCTCATAATCAGGATTATCAACATCAACTGTGGAGTGCACATTGAAAGGAAGCCGATACAATAATTCTGACTGATCTGGAGAAAAAAGAGTTACCCGCTTTTTTCCATGAAACTGAGTTAAAAACACATTACTCATGTCTATATCCTGGTGCATCCGAACAATAGAATTTGTTGGACCAAAAAACATAAAAGGTATTTTGATATAGCCTTTAACAATATCCGGATATCCAAAATCATTCAACAACTCAGGTTTATATTTAAATATCGGGAAAAGGAAAAGTCTTAAGTCGGTAGGCTCATGTTCAATTAGGTTCAGATACTCATTAAACCTCATTTTAGCATTAGGCTTCTGAAGGGTTTTCGAAATATCTTCTTTACGATTACCATACAAGGCTACTTCAATATCGCCCATCGTTTGTTTGAAAAAATCCATGGTCCATTTTGTGTAAGCTGGGTATTTTTTCCATAAGCCCCTTAAGACAACAGGTTTCTGAGGAGTATAAAATTGCTTATAAAATTCTTCGCGACTGATGGTTGTTCCATCGAAAACAGGAACAGGAGTTTGAACATCTATTGCCATAATCTATGAGTTAATTGTGTTGGTTAATTTAAAAAAAATATATGTTCTTTCTAGCTAGAAGAGTCTAAATAATGCAGCCACTTACCCTGAATTATTTTCAATTTAGTGTTCTGACTGTCAATTTATTAAATGAAAAAAACTTTGGTAAAATAAAGCCAATTTTACAATCTTTAATGCCTATACCATAAGTAGTAGGGGGCTCTTTCTCGAGGTAGAAAATTGATTTGTAAGATGAAAGGCGCAAAAAAATCATCAATAAATAAACCTATGAAAATGACTGTAACAGCAATTTGTCAATAGCTGCAATTTTGTAATGGTGCCATTTAATATCGTGACGATTTATTACCTCAAGAAAGGAAATCATAAAAGGAAGGACCAGAACATTGGTCAAAAGCAAAAAAAGGAAGGGCTAGTAAATATTTACGGCAATCAACAGGGCTTAGTGTATTCCTACTTTTGATTCCCCAAAAAGAGAAAGGCTACATAGCATTGTAATAATTAAATCGATAATCATTTATTTGTTAGTAGATGCTACAAAAACAATCAGTTTAGGAAGCGTGACTGCCTGAGGATTTATAAAAGTTTAAGTAAATACCTACTTAAATAAAAAATAATGCCTCCCTATTGGGGAGCAGTTCAGTCAAATCCGTTATTTCAACCCACCAATCTGAGGAAGAGTGTCTTTTCCCTTCCTTAATAATCTTAAAAAGAGTCATATCCTCGGAATTCACTACTCAAATTTGCGCTGGAAGGCACGAAAAGTTTTATTCTGCCAAACAAAACAGAAAGAGATCTATAAATTGGTTTCGAGAATTTACCGCTGTAGCCAAACTTGCACATGCCTTTCCAGCTAACCTTTAGACACACATGAACCCTCAAGTAGACCAATTCCTGTTAAAAACTAAGAAATGGCGTCCCGTGTTGGACTTGCTTCGCTCCATTCTGCTGGAAAGTGAATTAATAGAGGAATTCAAATGGAAACAACCTTGCTACACCCTAAATGGGAAGAATGTCATTCTTTTGGGTGCCTTCAAAGAATTTTGTATCGTATCTTTTTTGAAAGGAGTCCTGATGAAAGATCCTGCACAGCTTCTTACTGCTCAAGGTGAAAACACCAACACCTGGAGGGTAATCAAATTCACCGATGTAAGTGAAATCATTAAACTGGAAGCTACACTCAAAGAATACATTGCTGCGTCTATTCAGATCGAGAAAGAAGGAAAAAAAGTAGAAATAAAAGAGACTGAAACTGATCCTCTTCCACTGGAATTACTCGAGAAGTTTGCCGAAAGTCATGACTTTCAAAAAGCATTCAATTCACTTACACCCGGAAGACAGCGAGGTTATCTATTATATTTCAAGTCCCCCAAACAATCCAAAACCCGGGCATCAAGAATCGAACAATACCGCCAACGAATCCTAAATGGGAAAGGCTTCCATGACTGTGTCTGCGGATTATCCAAAAAGATGCCTAGCTGCGACGGATCACATAAATACATCAAATGATAAAATGCTACCTTTTAGAAATGAGGGAGATGGTTAGCATTATAATCTAACACCAACTCCAAACCAATTCCTTGTACGACTAGAAATAAGCAATCACATTTAACTTGATCCAAAAAATAAGCCTACTATGAATCGACGCCCATTTCTCAAAAACTTGACGCTACTCGGAGGTGGTTTGGTAAGCCTGCCATTGTCGGGCTTTCCAGGCTCCCTCTCAAAAACTCTGGAAGATGAAGTATTCCTCCCGGTATTCAAATTCATTACTGCCTCCGATGGTCATTTTGGGCAACCTAACACTGATTTTGAAACTTCCCATCAAAATCTGATTCAGGCAATCAAACGAGAATCTGATGTGGACCTGGTTGTCTTCAATGGGGATCTGATTCACGATGATCCGGTCTATATGCCGGCTGTGAAGAAAGTGTATGATCAGTTACCTATGCCCTACTATTTAGCGAAAGGAAATCATGATCGAGTATCCGAATCCAGGTGGCTAGAGATTTGGGGCCAGCCCTCTAATCTATTTTTTCCTGTCAACGATCAATACGGGATGATTATTCTCAACTCGTCCAATGAAGCAGGCGATTACCTATGTGTAGATCTGGACTTTCTAGAGACCGCTTTAGAGGAATCCATCAATCGAACTCAGGTATTCATCTTTATCCATATTTCACAAAATGACTGGACAAGACATGGTGTAGATTGTCAGGGAATCCTTGATCTTATCGCTCGGTATCCAAATGTTAAGGCTACTTTTCACGGACATGATCACGACGTAGATGGCATTATGTGGCATCAAAAAAAGCCCTATTTCTGGTCTGGACATTTTGGAGGAAACTGGGGAAATCCCTTTCCGAGCTACCGAGTCTGCGAAGTAGATGGGCAGGGAAAAACTAAAACTGCACTAAAACGAATTTCTGATGGCGTGATTCTGAATGCACATTCCCTTTAAATAATTTGAAGGTGTGTGCTGTTTTTTTCCTTGGAGAAAAACCACTAAATAACTAATCAAGACTATGAATTTATATAAATACCTTTTCATCTCATTTTCAGTTTTCTTTCTAGCAAGTTGTTCTCCAGAGTCAATTCAGGTAAAAATCGAACCCAACATCCTTTTTATCCTTGTGGACGATCTGGGGTACTCAGATGTAGGATTTATGGGAAGTGAATTCTATGAAACACCCAATCTGGACCGCTTAGCTTCTAAAGGAATGATCTTTACGAATGGCTATGCAACTAGTGCAGTTTGCAGTCCTTCAAGGGCAAGTATTTTAACTGGCAAATTTGTAGCAAGTCATGGGATCACCGATTGGATCGGCGCCCCAGAAGGGGAAGATTGGAGGACCTACAAGCGTTTCTCTAAGCTTTTACCTGCAAATTATGCGCATGCATTGCCACAAGAACTGACTACCATTCCCGAAGCATTAAAGGCCGAAGGCTATAAAACCTTCTTTGCGGGGAAATGGCATCTGGGTGGCGAGGACAATAATTCCCTTCCTACAGCTCACGGATTTGAAATCAATAAAGGAGGTTTTCATGTGGGAAGTCCAGCCAACGGACGGTATTTCGCTCCGTTTTCAAATCCTTACCTAGAAGACCTTCCTGATGAAAAAGGCTTAAGTCTTTCCATGAAGTTGGCTCATGAAACCAATGCTTTTATCGAACAAAATCAAGATAAAAAATTCCTTGCCTATCTGAGCTTCTATGCCGTTCACGGCCCAATCCAAACTTCAGAGGAGAAATGGAAACACTATCGCGAAAAGGCCGAAGCAAGAGGAATTGATTCGACTGGCTTTGAAATGGAACGAGTCCTGCCGGCTCGTAAATACCAGGACAATCCAGTCTATGCAGGTCTGATCGAACAAATGGACGATGCTGTAGGCGAGGTGATAAAAAAATTGGAAGAATTGGGTTTGATGGAAAATACCATCATAGTCTTCACCTCTGATAATGGCGGCGTAGTCTCCGGTGATAATTATTCTACAAATTTAGATCCTTTGCGCGGCGGAAAAGGCTATCAATGGGAAGGTGGAACTCGAGTTCCTTATATGATTTATGTTCCTTGGCTGGATCAAAAGGGTCAAAAAAACGATACGCCTGTTTCAGGAGCTGATTTTCTCCCCACATTACTGGACTTGGCAGGAATACAAACGCTCCCAACTGGAATTGATGGCAAAAGCATAAAGCCACTTTTGGAAGGCCAGCAACTTGAAGAGCGGTCACTATTTTGGCACTACCCGCACTATGGAAACCAAGGTGGAGAGCCAAATTCAACCATCCGAAGAGGCGATTGGAAACTGATTCATTACTGGGAAGATGGACACGAGGAACTCTATAAATTAGCTGAAGATCTTGGCGAGCTGAATGACCTGAGCAAAACCAATCCCCAAAAAGTCACCGAACTATCTCAGGAATTAATGGCTTGGTTGAAAAAAACTGGCGCAAACTATGCAAGCCCAGACCCGCTCTACCATGCAGACTCAGCAGCTATAGTCGACCTTCGCTATCGGACTACGATTTTAGATCGCCTAGAAAAAGAACGTCGCCAAATGCTTTCTCCCACTTTCATCCCAAACAAAGATTGGTGGGGTAGCAAGACAGTAGATTGATGATTGAATAAAACCCTTCCATCAAAAACTCTACGAATTTAAATTCCTAAGAGAAGATTCTTTTTATATTGGTTTTAGCTTTTCAATTCAACCCATTTTAATCTCACATGAAGTACCGAACCCTAGGCAAAACTGGCTTAAAAGTATCCATTTTAGGCTATGGCGCCTCTCCTTTAGGTAATGTCTTTGACATCTGTGATGAAAATGAGGGAATACAATCTGTTCATTACGCAATTGATCATGGAGTGAATTTCTTTGATGTTTCTCCATTTTATGGATTGACTTTGGCAGAAACTAGACTCGGTAAAGCATTGGAAGGAAAGCGAGAAGACATCATTCTCGCTACTAAATGTGGACGCTATGATTTGCAGCATTTCGACTTCTCCCGGGAACGAATTCTCAAAAGTATCGATGAGTCTCTTTCCAGACTGAAAACTGACTACGTGGATCTTTTTCAATTACATGACATTGAGTTTGTAGACAAAAACCAAATTCTTGACATCGCCATTCCTGCGATTCGGGAAGTTCAGCAATCCGGAAAAGCGCGTTTTATTGGTATCACGGGTTTGCCTGTTCGATACCTAGCACAAATCGCTCGAGAAGCGGAATTGGATACTATCCTTTCTTGGGGGCATTTCAATTTGCTGGAAGATGAAATCAACGATGAGTTAGTGCCGCTTTCGAAGGAAAAAGGCTTTGGATTAATGAATGCTGCACCATTAATGCAGCGCATCCTCTCTCCTGCTCCCCTTCCAGAATGGCATCGATCTCCAGACGAAGTCAAAGCAATGCAACCTGTTTTATTGGCGATCTGTGAGAAATATGGGGTGTCCCTTTCACAAGTAGCCTTGCGATTTGCGATGGGACATCCAGATATAGCCACAACAATTGTAGGAATGAATTCGATGGAGACGATTCAGGAAAATGTCGCCGCAGTGGATTCTCAAATTCCCGAAGGCCTTTTGGAAGAAATAGAGACTTTGCTTGCTCCAGTGAAAAACAAGATGTGGTTTGAAGGGAAGGCTGAGAATGATTTATAAGTACAAAGTATCGAGTACAAAGCACTAAGAATTAGAATCCCAATAACCCTGAAAGGGATTATCCATTAATAGCCCACGGTGAAGCTTGCGAAACCGGGGGTAGAAAGATGTTAATTGTAGCGCCCTTTTTCTTCTATTGTATTTGGACTACATAACTAATTCAGAAGAATGGAAAAGAAACACTGTCTGAAAAGAAGTAAATGATTAAAGTTCCTTTGATGCAATTCCCCCTTTGAAAAGGGGGCAAGGGGGATTAATAAAAATAAAAAACCTATGAAAGCACTAGTCCTCACAGAAGTTGGGAAGTCCGAACTAAGAGATTTTGAAAAACCTATTCCAAAATCGGGAGAAGTATTACTGAAAGTGGGAATGGTTGGTTTCTGCGGTGGAGATATGAATAGCTTCAAGGGACTATTCCCGCTTCAGGAATATCCAAATATTCTAGGACACGAAGTTGGAGGCACGATCGAGAACCTTGGCGCCGATGTACCTGATCATATCCATATCGGTGAAAAAGTAACGGTTTATCCCTACCTCGCATGTGGAAAATGCATTGCTTGTCGCAAGGGTCAGGTCAATAGTTGCAAGGAAAATAAAACGATGGGCGTACGCCGTCCGGGCGCAATGACCCGATACATCACCTTACCTTGGACCGATATTTTTCCTTCCAAAAAACTCTCACTTCGAGAGCTTGCTTTGGCAGAACCGCTAACTGTTGGCTTTCATGCGGTGGATCGCGGTACAGTATCTGATAAAGATCATGTCGCAGTTATCGGTTGTGGAATTGTAGGCTTAGGAGCTGTTGCATCAGCGGTCAATCGTGGAGCAAAAGTAATCGCTGTGGATCTTGATGACAGTAAATTAGGTATCGCAAAAGAGATCGGCGTCGCCTATACTATCAATCCATCGAAGGAAAATCTCCACGAAAAACTTCAAGAATACACCAATAATGATGGTCCAGATGTGATCATTGAAGCTGTAGGAAGTCCGCAAACTTACCGGCAAGCAGTGGAAGAGGTGGCTTTTACAGGCCGGGTAGTTTGTATAGGCTACGCCAAAAAAGACGTGGAATTCAACACCTCACTTTTTGTCCAAAAGGAAATTGAGATTCGAGGTTCAAGAAACTGTGTAGGGAAAAAGGATTTCCCAGAAGTCATTAGCTATCTCGAAGCCGGCAAATTCCCGGTAGATAAAGTCATCAGTAAAACCATCGCTTTGGAAGAAGCTCCAGAAACCCTTGCCAGTTGGGCAGAAAATCCAGCAGGAATCATTAAAATCATGATAGACTTTGACCGATAAAACTATGATCAAATCCGCCGTAACCGTAGCACTTGTGCCCCAAATCAAATCTGGCCCTTGGATTTTTTGGGAAAATCTTAGGCAAGCAATGGCTAAAGCCGGAAATCTAGGCTTTGATGGAATCGAATTATTTACACCCGATGCGCAGGGTTTAGATCCGGAGGAATTAGAAGCAGCGCTTCAAATGCACGACTTGAAACTTGCCGCAGTAGGTACTGGCGCGGGTAAAGTAATTCATGGCTTGACGCTGACGGATCCTGATCCCGAGAATCGAAAGAAAGCAATTTCCTTTATTTCAGCCATGATTTCATTTGGAGCTAGGTTTGATGCTCCGGCGATTATTGGTTCGATGCAGGGAAATGTTCTAGTTGGAAATGACCGAGAATTGACTTTAAGTTGGTTGGCTGAAGGGTTGGAGATTTTAGGAGAAAAAGCCGAATCCGAAGGAGTGTTTCTGATTTATGAGCCACTGAATCGCTACGAAACAAACTTATTCAATACCTTAAAATCCGGGGCAGATTTCCTGGAAAGCCTAACAACCCAAAACGTAAAACTCCTTGCTGACCTCTTTCACATGAATATCGAAGAAGAAGATATTGCAAGGAGTATCCTGGAAAATGGAAAGCATATTGGACACATTCACTTTGCCGATAGCAATCGTCGCGCGATTGGACTAGGCCATACTGAAATGGAATCCGTCGCCGAAGCGATCAAGTCCATCAATTACGGAGGTTTTATTTCGGCCGAAGCCTTCCCCTACCCTGATCCAGATGCTGCGGCGATCGAGACAATTCACGCTTTCAAGAAATACTTTAGAAATAGCTAGTTCTAAAGGAGAAATTTCGAATCACAATAGGCATATCAGTGAATATAATCCCCCCGCCCCCTTCCCTTGTCAAGGGGGAGTCACATCAATTAAGAATCAAAAATTTATTTAATATCAGAAATCATTCCTTTGAATACCTTAAATTAAATTCGAATCTACGCCCCCTTTTATCCCGATAGTTTTCGGGAGGGGTTAGACGGATTTGTCAGTTCAAATTCCATTTTAATTAACCCATTTAAAATCAAGTTTTCGCTTGGTATTCCTCCGAGATTCCTTTGTGCCCTTTGTGGCTAAAAAAATAAAAAACATGAAACGATACTGCCTGACTCTTGATCTCATCGACGAACCTGAATCCATCCGAGTTTATGAAAGTCATCATGCCGCCGGAAATGCCTGGCCAGAAGTCACCCAGCATGACAAAGAAGCCGGAATTCTGGACATGGAAATCTACCG
>JAFMBQ010000455.1 GCA_017858365.1 Algoriphagus sp.
CCTTGTCAAACGATAAGCAGGAAGTAATAAAGTTTGCCGCTAATCCTAAAATTGGCGCTTATGTTAGGTGTATTAGGGATTGAAACAAGTCTTAATTTCTCAAATATTCCCCCTATCTTCATCTAAATATGATTCAGCCTGACTTAATGAAAAAAACAGTATTATTAGCCGTATTTCTTTTCATAAACTTCCAAATTGCCATTGGACAAACGGAATATGAGGTAGTTAGAGGTATTTATCTTAAAGCCAATCCTGATACATACGCCGATGATTTGATGTTAATACCAGCAGGGAAAATTGTAAAAAAAGATCTTAGTTCGGACTATCCATTCATAAAGATAACCTATAACGGAGAGGTTGGCTATGTTTCAATAAATGACTTGAAAGTTTATTCAAAGCCAGAGAAAAAGAAGGAAACAAATCATGATATAATTGAAAATGAAGGAGATACCATTGAAATAGATACAGCAACTACTCCCCCTTCGACTGAAGAGATACCCAAGAAAACTGAAGTCGTGACTATTCCGTGGTTGGAAATGCTGTGGCCATACTTATATCTATTGTTAATCATTCCAATCTTATTTTTTCTGGTATTTACATGGATATTTATTAGAAGAAAATCCAATTTAAAAGCAGCAAAACAAGCTATTGAGAAAGCAACGGCTGATATAAAAGAAGCTAGGGCTATAGTTGAAGCTACAAAATTAAAGATTTCCGCAGTAATTGATGTATTTAACAACTATTCTGGTCTGGATTCCATAATTACCAGAGTAAAAGCGTCAAAAGTATCCACCGATAACTCAATAAGAAATGTAGATAAGCTAGCTTTAGAAATTAAAGAAACGGCTAAAGTTATAGACGCAGTTACCTCTACAAAAGAGGCATTGGAGGTGAGAAATAGCGCTGAAATATTAAAGTCAAAGGCGGATACGGCAAATAAAGCAGCATCGAATGAGAAAATAGCAGTTGAAAAGGAAATTGATTCGTATTTAGAAAAATTAAAAGGATTAACTACCAATGCAGCTAACAAAGCTATTACTGATGCTAATTTGGCCAAAAATATAATCAATAATGCAAAATCAGATATTTCAGTTATTAACGAAATAGTTGATACTGGGTTAACTGACTCTAATAAATTTGTTTCTAATGTAAGTACAGCATTAAAATCAGCAAAAACCAAATTAGAAAGATTAAAAACAAATTCCGATGAAATAAAATTAGCAGCGGAAAAAGTTCAGATAAAAGCAATTAATGCAATAGCTGAAGCCGATGCCGCCAAAAGAGGAGAAGCATCAGTTAGATTAGCTATAGATGCCAAAATTGCAGCGGAAAAAGCAACAATAAGTGTTGCTGCTACCCTAGCAGAAGCTAAGGTAATAAAAGAAAAATCGAAATATTTAAGAGCAGATGCAGAAAAAATAAAAATTGAAGTTGACAACGCTATTAAGGAAATAAAACCTTCAACGCCAATTATACCCGAACCACCAATAGATAATCAATTCAATTTCGTTAATTATTCCTTTAAAGGAACAACTAATACTTCCTCATATCCAATTTTACTCTCTCCAAAAAAAGGTTGTATTGTCAGAAGTCATAAATTGATAAAAACAGGTAGAAGAGGTTACAAGGAACCCTTCTTCCAGGCTGCAATTGAATCTTATTTCGGAAATGATTTTCAAATTTCAGGAGATGCAAGGTTGGATACAGGCAAAGAATCTAGACCATTTGAACCTGATATTGCAATAGTTGACAAAAAGTACAACTCAAATTTAAGGATAGATATTGAAATAGATGAACCTTACGCGGGAATATCAAGGCAACCAACACATTGTATTGGGGAGGACATATATAGAGACAACTACTTTAAGGACAGAGGTTGGATTATAATTAGGTTCTCAGAATATCAAGTTCATTTATCTGAGGGTAGCTCGTTAAAATTCATTGCAGAAACTATAAAAGCTGCAATCCCTAATTATATAATTCCCTCAGATTTATCTAAGTTGCCATCTTTAGCAAAAGATGAACTTTGGGATACCCTTCAAGCACAGAAATGGGAAAAAGATAACTACAGAGAGCAGTACTTAGAACATGAATTTAAAAAAGAAGTAACGCCTCCTATTTTTGTCAAACAGGAATTTACAAAACAAGACATTGAAGAAGAATCAAAGGTGGAAAATACCTGGATTGGTGAAATTGAAAAGACAAACGAAGTTAAATTTAACGGTAACAATAAACACAACCGAGACAAAAGAATTGAATTTTACACTGAACCACACGTTTATACAATCGATAAGGTACCTGCTGTTTCTGTAAGTACAATAATTGACAAATTTTTTCCTGTTTTTGATACTGAATATTGGGCTGCATACAAAGCCCCTTCATTGAAAATGACACCTTCTGCCGTTGCAAAAATGTGGAAAGAGAAGGGTGAACTTTCAGTAAAAGATGGTAAAATATTACATGAACAAATTGAAAAATATTTTCTCAATAAAGAAAAGTTTACCTCTAAAGAATTCGGTTTATTTAAAGATTTCATGTTTAATAATCCTCAAATAAGTGCATTTCGCACTGAGTGGAGAATATTTGACGAAGAATACTTAGTTGCAGGAACCATTGACTTAGTATCTAAAAACAATAATGAGTATGAAATTTATGATTGGAAAAGAAGTCATAGAATAATTGGTTTAGATAAAAATCCTAAAATTAAGAATGGCTTCGGTGATGTTGGAATAGGTAAACTCTCTCATATTGACGACACCCCATTCAATCGGTATTGTTTGCAGCAAAGTATGTATAAATTTATTCTTGAAAAGAATTATGGTATCAGTATAAAAGCAATGTACATCGTGGTTTTACATCCTGATTATGATAATTTTTATAAATTCCCTATACCATACTTTAAAAAAGAAATAGAGTATATATTAAGTTCTCTTAAGTAACACGCACATTATCAAACTTTTAATACCCTAGATTCTTAGAATAACTAAAAACCAAAATACCGGAATATCTTTAACCTACAGTGGATAATCCGGTTGCCATTGGGTTTCTCGTCTATTTTTGTTGAAAATCAGTGTTTATTTACCAATTTGAATTTTTAAATGTGCAATCATCCGAAATTTACAACTTGGAAACTCCATTGAAAAAATGTGTTTGAAAAGGAAATAGATTTAAAAAAAAGGAAATGTATTCCCAATAATTGACAAAGAACTCACCGGTGCTAAAATTAGTGGCTCACTTTCACCCGGAATATAGTTACATAAACGGACACATTCATAATTCAATAAAATGAAATTTCACCCATCCTATTTTGTTAACCTAAAGTCAAAATTTACCCCTTAAATTGGGGTTATTTTTATTTAACGTATCCTTTTACTGATTAACCGTAAGTCAACCTTGTCAAAACTTGTAAAAATCTATTATCCCTTAGCCCCTATAAAAGTTCCCATCTTCATTAACAATTTTCCTTTATACACCTTCAACATAACTTTAACGGTTTTTTAAATCAACTTAAACCTGACCAAGCGAGGTGGTTGTAAAATAATGGGTCAAAGTTTATGGGTAAGTTAAAATCATTTTGCTGCTCGCAAGCCTTGGTCACAAATAGAAAATATATCAATTTTTGAGGCAGCGAACAGAAGCACCTAACGACTTACTGGAGTTGATCCTGTACACATCGCCAACGTTGCTGGTCAGGACGCGGTACCAAGCGTTGAGGCCGCCCTCAGTAGCACTCCAGAAGAAAGCACCGAAGCTTCTAGTATTGTTGAAACTGCCATCGTTACTACGAGAACCACCTGGGAGAACAGAAAAACCACTTTCGTTAGTCGCAGCCGTATTTGGACCATT
>JAFMBQ010000456.1 GCA_017858365.1 Algoriphagus sp.
CAAGTTGGTTTCCAAAACCGATCTATAGCCAATGTAATGGAAGCGATCAAATTTCTCCATGAAGGAGGGATTGGTGACGTGTATATGGCGAGAGGGCTTTGCTACAAGCCAAGAAATTCCTTTGGAAGAGTGGCGGACGCTGAAGCGCCAAGCAGTTTGCATTACGATTATTGGAGAGGACCAGCTCCGATGATTCCTTATAACGAAAAGAAAGTGCACTACAATTGGCATTGGCACTGGGATACCGGAAATGG
Organism: Algoriphagus sp.; assembly: GCA_017858365.1. Classification (GTDB taxonomy): domain Bacteria; phylum Bacteroidota; class Bacteroidia; order Cytophagales; family Cyclobacteriaceae; genus Algoriphagus. The sequence goes on from JAFMBQ010000456.1 coordinate 255, forward strand.
TGATACCGGAAATCAAGGACCTCATCAATTCGATGTGGCTAGATGGGGAATGAATAAAAATGAGCATCCGGTTTCTGTGTATTCTACCGGAGGGATTTACGGGATTGATCCAAAAGATTGCTCACAAGAAACTCCAAATACTCAGACTTCGATTTTCAAATATGCTGACGGAAAGGTGCTAGAGTTTGAAACGCGTGGTAGGTTCACCAATGGGGAATCAGGAATGGATATTTCCATTGGCAACATGTTCTATGGAACTGATGGTTATATGGAAATTGATGGGGATAATTGGAAAGCTTTTCGCAAAAGCGAATCTGAACCTTTTGCTCAGTCCAAGAAAAAAGAAGCAGTTCCTGCTCAAAATAATAACCTCATGGCGGCGCCAGGTGGAGCGGAGCATTATGCCAATTTTCTTGATGGAATAAGAAATGGAAATGCTGCGCTACACTGCGATATCGAAGAAGGCTATATTTCTTCTGCACTTCCTTTGATAGCTAATATTTCATATAAGCTTGGGCGCGACCTGAAATTTGACGGGAAAAGTGAAAAATTCGTCAATGACAAAGAGGCGGATAAAATGCTGACTCGAGACTATCGAACAGGCTATGTTGTTCCTTCAAAGGTCTGATCCATTTCAAATAAAAATTTAAAATGGATAATTCGAGAAGATCGTTCATGCAAAAAAGTGTGACTGCCGGACTTGGTTTGGCAGCTTTGCACCTTCCCTTTGGAGCGCTTTCAGCGAATCAATTTCAAGGGATGAAATTCGGGTTGGTCACGTATCAATGGGGAAAAGATTGGGATCTTCCCACTTTGATCAGAAACTGTGAGGTTTCTGGATTATTGGGGGTCGAGCTAAGAACTGAGCATGCTCATTCGGTGGAGACCAATCTGAGTGCTTCTCAACGTAGGGAGGTCAAAAATCGCTTTGCAGATAGTCCGGTCACTTGCTTGGGATATGGAAGTAATTTTGAATACCATAGCCCGAATCAGGTAGTGCTTCGAAAGAATATTGAAGAGACTAAGGCTTATACCAAACTCTGCAGTGATATCGGAGCTACTGGAATCAAAGTAAAGCCAAATACCTTACCAGCTGAAGTTCCCCAAGAAAAGACTATTGCACAAATAGCAGCTTCCCTCAACGAAGTGGGGGGATTCGCTCAGGATTTCGGACAGGAAGTTCGAGTAGAGGTGCATGGTACGCTAACTCAAAATTTACCGATTATGAAGCGAATTTTTGATCAGGTTACTGCTTCAAATGTCAAAGTCTGCTGGAATTGCAATGATGAAGATCTCCTTGCGCCTGGCTTGGTAGAGAATTTCAATTCTGTAAAAAAATGGTTTGGGGACACCGTGCATGTCCGTGAACTTAATCTAGGCGAATACCCCTATGATGCGCTTTTCGGTCTCTTTAATCAAATAAAATATGAGGGTTGGATTTTGCTTGAGGCTCGAACCGAACCGGAAAATCTTGTTGCAGCGATGAAAGAGCAACTCGCTTATTTTAATGCTTTAGCAGCTGGGAAGTCTATAAAATGACACTATGCAGTTCGAACTTCATCCTTACTTATTACTAAATATCAATTCATGCATCGTATTAAAAGCGCTTACGTTCTCCCAATATTCACCCTCTTGACTAGCCTGGTCTGTTTCAGCTCCTGCGGTCAAAACCCTCAGAAAGGTGATCAACTTGCTGCTGGTATCATAGGGAATGATCGCATCAGCCTTGTGCTTAATGAGGATCAGAAAAGTATAGAGGTAACGATTGATGGCGTATTTTTCACTTCGTATATTTTCCCAGATTCCCTAGAAAAACCTGTTTTATACCCCATCATGACCGCTCAGGGAACGCCAATTACTCGTGGGTTTCCAATTGCTCCGCGAGCAGGAGAACGTTTTGATCATCCACATCATATTGGACTTTGGTTCAATTATGGAGATGTCAATGGACTCGATTTTTGGAATAATTCGTCGGCGATTCCGGCTTCAGAAAAAAGTAAATACGGTCACATTGTTCACAAATCCATCAAGTCAATCAGTAGTGGTAATGAGGAAGGAAGATTGGAAGTCGAACTAGAATGGCTTAACGAAGCAGGAGAGAAGCTGCTTACTGAGAACACCACTTTTGTATTTTCTGGAGATGAAGGGAAACGCAGCATTGATCGAATCAGTAAATTGACAGCTGGTGAAAAGGAGGTTTCATTTACAGATAATAAAGAAGGAATGCTTGGGCTACGTGTCGCAAGGGAATTGGAACATCCTTCTGAAAAGCCGGAGCTTTTCACAGATGCGGCTGGAAAAGTTACCGATGTACCCACAATGAATAATGATGGAGTGACGGGAATGTACCGAAGCAGCGAAGGAATCGAAGGGAATGAGGTCTGGGGTACACGAGGAAACTGGGTGAGTTTGAGCGGAAAAATTAAGGAAGAGAATATTTCGGTAGTCATCTTGGACAACCCTTCAAATCCAGGTTTTCCAACCTATTGGCATGCGCGTGGCTATGGCTTGTTTGCTGCAAATCCTCTGGGGCAAAAGGCATTAAGTGGAGGTAAAGAAGAATTGAATTTCAAGCTTAAGGCGAATGAGTCGACTGATTTTAAATATAGAATTATCCTTTATTCTGTCGATAAAGTTGATGATGAACAGATTTTACAAGCCTATTATACTTGGGTAAACTAGCGGGTAGGCTTTGTGTCCAAAACCCACAAAAAAAGGGCGTCTTCCGAAGAAAAACGTCCTTTAGAGGCCTTGAAAGCCTGTTTTGCAGAGAGCGGGGGATCTATCACATGGTTAGCGAAAAATACCTCCAAAACTATCTCAATGAGTTTGATTACAAGCTATACAGAAGATATTTTGGTGAACAGCTATTCAATAGATTAATAATAGCTTCAATTTACCCTTACGTGCAACATTGCGAATAGTCATATTTCATTATTACAGTTTTTTAAATAGATCTTTTAAACACTTTTGTCCTTATTACCATATAAAACTGATCTTAAGATTTCTTTGCTCATCAATGAAGATTAGTAGGATTTGAATCCCTTATCATTTCCTGCATAACAACATTGCTAGGCTTCAAAATATGTTTGAAGTAACTCTTTTAGTGATGCCTTAATTTCAGGGTACTCTGGCAATTGATCTTTTGCTATCTGATGCCCTAGGCTATTATTCCAAGCAGCTTGAAGCCTCTTGTCGTTTTCCTCATTGATCATCTGATCGATACCGGTAAATTCCAATTCCTTGAATTTCATCTTTTGATGAAATGCCTTTACGATCTCCGGCCAGCTGAGGTCAGGCACATTCTGGGAAAGATACCAGATATCATAAAAGTCTCGTGGCGCCGTATAGGAGCGTTGGATCAGAGCCCTTAGTTTTTCGGAAAATACCTCTTGTAAGGCGTAGCATGGAATAGACTGAGATGATTCCGATAGCTGATCCCTGTAGGCATGATGTACGTTCCTGTTTTCCGGAAGAAAGATCATTTCTTCATACAGTATAATTTCAATTTTAATAGAAGTCTGCCAACGTTGTGGTGGAGCTGGTGCTTGGTTTCGGGGGTGATCAGCACCCCAGAATTTGACCTT
>JAFMBQ010000042.1 GCA_017858365.1 Algoriphagus sp.
ATCAGTATAATTTTAAGGTTACGGGGATTTTGGACCAGCAAGGAAATGTCTTAGATCGTTTGGTCATCACAAGTATCGAATCTGTCTGGTTGACCCATGACGAGCAAAGTGCTTCAGACTCGACCGTTATAACTGAGTCAAGCAGTCCTAATCATGCAGCATTTCAGAAACCAGTCGCTCAGACTGGCTTCCCAGATTCGGATCGACCCAGAGAGATTACTTCACTTTTGATTTCCTATCGAAATCCAATGGCGGCGATTCAGCTGCCGAGAATGATCAATTCGAGAACCGTTATGCAAGCGGCCTCTCCGGCTTTTGAGATGGCTCGACTTTTTGAATTGCTTGGGGTAGGGGTAAGCTTGCTCAAAGGATTGGCTATTGTCTTACTCGGGATCTCCGGTATTGGGATTTTTATAGCCTTGTATAATTCCTTGAAAGAGCGGAAGTATGATTTGGCGATTCTACGAGCTTTAGGAGCCACTCGTTTTCAATTGGTAATTTTGATCTTTATGGAAGGTCTGTTGCTGACTTGTTTTGGGGCTTTTCTTGGGATTGGACTGGGGCATGGATTTCTTCAACTGCTAATCAGTTCAAACGAACAGTCCATTGTGTCTGGGATACAAGCTTGGACATTCCTGCCAGAAGAGGGTTGGATTCTTGCTTACGCACTGCTTGTGGGTTTTCTGGCATCTATGATTCCCGCTTGGACTGCATATAAAACCAGTATTGCCAGGCAACTTACCAGAGCCTAATCAGTTTAAAAAGTATAATTTCGTAATATGAAATCGAGCATGACTAGAAAGTCACAAACTGGAATGATTATAAAATGCGAGATTCCATATGACCTTTAGAAAACAATTATAAACAGATGAAAATGATTAAAATCTCATTATTGACTTTAGGTTTCTTTGTGCTCAGCGTCTGTACACTACTTGCACAGACCCAAAATGTCTGGAAAAGTCTAGCTGAGGTGTCTTATAAAATCAGTGAAGATCAGTACGGCGAGCTGTACGTTCCCGTCTTCTCGGCTAATATTTCTAAACTTGAAGGGAAAGTAGTGGCGGCTGATGGATACATTATCCCGTTTGAAGGGATGTTCAAACCAGAGCATATCATACTTTCAAGCCTGCCTTTAGCAGAGTGTTTCTTTTGCGGTTCAGGTGGCCCAGAGACAGTGATGGAAGTAATGCTTTCCTCACCGATTAAGTACACTTCCAATCGGGTCAAGGTACGTGGCAAGCTGACACTAAACAGTAAGGATCCTGAAAAGCTGATGTACATTCTGAAGGATGCGGTCTTGGTGAATTGAGAACCAAGAAGCAAGAACCGAGAATCAAAAGATTCGAGTTTTGATCATCAAGATTTTTCGAATCTAGAAAGCAAGGACGCGATAGACAGTGGAAACCGAGCTATTTAAAATTGGGAATCAATAACAAAGCTCTTTTTCGAGGGCTTTAAATTTTTCTAAAATATCCAAAGTCTTTTTGCCAACTTTTCCATTACCGATTACGCGATTATCTACTTGATTAACTGGAAGTAGAACTTTAGTGGTGCTGGTAATGAATACCTCATCGGCTTCGAGCATTTCCTCAAAATTAATTGGACGAATGGCTACTTCACCCACAATGTCCATCACATGTTTCCGGGTAATGCCGTGCAGGACATGCTTATCAGGAGTGCTCACTTGACCATCTTTGATGATGAAAATATTACTTCTGGAGCTCTCACTGATTTCCCCATTCATGTGATAGATTACGTCTTCAGCCCCAGCTTCTTTCCATTGTACACTATGCCATACGGGATAGGCGTAGTTGGTTGTTTTGATCTCTGCAATCGAGCGCACATATTCGACAGAAAGTAATTTGATGCCTTTCTCATATTTTTCCTGGGCGGGGAAAATGAGAGATTCTGCAAAAATAAAAAGTTTTCCTTGTGCTGGGGAGAAGTGATTTTCTGAAATTCCGCCAGTCAATACCATCCGCAAACCGCCTTCTTTCAAATCATTCTTATCAATTAATTCAGTAATGATTTGGCGCAATTGCTCCCGAGAATAGTCTAGCGGTATGAATGTTTTTGCTGCAGATGCAATAAATCTATCCAAGTAGAACTCTAGAAAAAGAGGCTGGTAATTTACCGTCCTGAAAAAATCAAATATTCCATAGCCCCGAATTACAGCCAAATCCATTGGATGAATGGTAGCGGCTTCAACAGGAATAATTTTGCCATCGGCAAAGCAAAAAGGTTTCATAGCATTTTGAATTAGAAATTAAAAATAGTGGGTGCGTCCGGATTAATTGCTAGCTTATTTATCAATATTTTAATGAATTATGAAGTAAGTTTGTGAATCCAAATTCTAAAACGATGCGAATTTTCCAAATATCCCTTTTAATTCTAGTTTCTGCAGTTGTATTTTCTTGTCAGCCAAGCCAAGAAGAGTTAAATAAAATCAAGCGCGCTGAGGTCATTGCCGTTCACGATGAAGTGATGCCAAAGATCGGGCAATTGAAAAAGTTGGAGAAAGAAACTGAGAAAAAGATCGAAATGCTGCAAATGAGCGAAACGGTCGATTCGGTTCAAATCCAAGAACTAAAAGCACTAGCCTTTGACTTGAATCAAGCTTATGATGCGATGTTTGTCTGGATGCGTCAATACAAGACTGAAGATGAAGAAAAGACTCCAGAAGAAATCAAGGTTTATCTAGAAGATCAGGCGCTAAAAATCGCCGAAGTCAACGAGCAGATTAAAGCAGTCCTCATGAAATCTGAAGAAGTATTGAAGGATTAATCTTTAAGATTAGGAGTTTCTCTTAAATACTTTTCCACTACAGAGGAAGTAATTACTCCCTCATTTATCCCCCAAATGTTGTAGAGGTAGGTGCTGATTTGTGCTAATTCCAAAGGCGTGAGCTCTGTGTTTCCTGGCATGGGTTGATTGTAGATCTGACCGTTTACCAAAACTTCTCCTTCTAGACCGTTCCGCATAATCCAAACAGTTCTTTGAATACTGGCCTTGAAATAATCAGCATTTTTCAGCGGAGGTATAAGTTTGCCAAGTCCTTCACCATTTGATTGATGACAATTCCCGCAGTAGCTTTCATAAAGAGCTTTTCCTGGTATTGCATATTGCATCACTGTGGAATCAGAAATGTCGGATAAATTACTTTCGGAATTGCTGGTTTTTGGGGCGCATGATGCGAGTAACAAAAAGGAAAATATTAATAGCCTCATTTGGTGAGAAGCTTTGGGATGTCTGCCAAGAGGCGATCCACCTGGTCGGCTTTGGTGCCATCATAGACACCTCGGATATGACCTTCTTGATCCACTAAAATAAATGCACCGCTATGGAGAAATCCTCCTGGCTCTGCTTGGTCTGCCATAGCCGTAGTAAGGTAGCTGGTTTGTCCGATTTCAAAGATTTTTTCCTGATCGCCGGTGAGAAAATTCCACGTAGAGGCATCCTCGATTCCCAATTTTTGGGAATAATCTCTTAAGACCTCTTGCGTATCGAAAGTCGGATCGATAGAGTGACTGAGAATTAGAAATTCAGGATTACCATCATATTTTTCATACACACGGAGCATTTCTTTTTTCATGATCGGACAGATCGTAGGGCAAGAAGTGAAGAAAAAATCAGCGACATAGACTTTCCCTTTCACAGTATTGCTCGAAATGGTATCACCCATCTGGTTAACAAATTTAAAATCGGCAATCTGATGATAAACCGTGTCTTGACCTTCCAAATAGAAATTACCAAGTTTTGGTAGGGGACCCTCTTTGATTTCAGTATTACTCCCGCAGCCCCAAGCCGCCAAAGCAACTAGGGAAACAAGAAAAAGCGTGATGCGGTGCTTCATGGTGATTAGGTGTTTTTTCTATACTTTTTATAAAGCCTGATGCCAATCATCAAACTGATTCCCAGGCCGATTAAACCTGCGATCCCCCAGACCATGCTCATGGTGTTTTTTAGGACAATCAAAAATACGATTGCGAATAGAAGCAGGGTGCTAGCTTCGTTCCACAATCTCAACTGAGTAGAGGACCATCTGGTTCTTCCAGATTGCAATTCTTTGAAAAGTTTATGGCAAAAAAGATGGTAAATATATAGAAGCACCACAAATCCCAATTTTGCTTGCATAAATCCAAGCTCTAAATAGCCCCAACGATAAGTGAGTACCCAAGTTCCAAAAATCAAAGTCAAAATAGCCGATGGCCAAGTTATGATGTACCAAAGACGAGATGCCATCATGTCAAGTTGTGGTTTGAGAATGTCGCGCTCATTTGCAGGTCGTGTCAGGGCCTCAGTTTGATAAATAAACAATCTGACGATGTAAAATAGCCCTGCAAACCAGGTGACTATAAAAATGATATGAAGTGCTTTGATATACTCGAATCCCATTCTCAGAATTTTCGGCTAAATTAAGGCCTAATCTTTACAACCCCACTTAAATTTTGAAAAGCTCAAGGCTCATTTATATTATTCTGGTAGGCATAGTCCTAGTATTAGTCATTTTCATCGCCAAAGAATCCTTTTTCCAACCAGGAATGGAGCGATTTGAAGGGAAATACGAGGAACTTGAGACTTACCGAAATGAAAACAATACCGGTCCAATAGTTCGGCTTTATGCCGTGAAGGTTTTAGATAATAGCAAAGGATGGATGGAGGAATATGGAAATTCACTTCCTCATACCAAATACGGCCGCACGATGGTTTTTTTCTTTGAAGGAGAAATTGATCAAGATGTTTCCCTTTCTCCCAAAGAGCCATATTATCCCGATGGATTGAATCCCTATTTGATCGCGAGCTACGAAAAGACTCCTATGGGAGAAGTTAGATTTAAATTGGAAAATGAGTAAACGACTACCACTAGCCGAATATCGCAATGGGATCTTGTCTGGAAATCGAGCGATTCTAAGTCGAGCGATTACTTTGGTAGAGAGTTCCCTAGACTCAGATGCAGACTTGGCTTCCCAATTGGTTCAAGAGATTCTGCCTAAGACGGGGAATTCCATTCGAATTGGAATCACTGGTGTTCCAGGTGTTGGCAAAAGCACATTTATTGAATCTTTTGGCAAACTACTGGTAGATAAAGGACATCAAGTTGCTGTACTCGCTGTTGATCCATCCAGTCAAAAAACTAAGGGAAGCATCCTAGGTGACAAAACCCGAATGGATCAATTGGCGGCTGATAAGCGGGCGTTCATCCGGCCGAGCCCGACTGGTACCACATTGGGTGGAGTTAGCTCCAAGACGCGTGAGGCCATGTTGCTTTGTGAGGCAGCTGGATTTGATGTGATCTTGATCGAGACAGTAGGAGTAGGGCAATCCGAAACGGCTGTCAAAGGAATGGTTGATTTCTTTCTTTTGCTGATGCTAGCTGGCGCCGGCGATGAGCTTCAAGGGATCAAAAAAGGGATTATGGAAATGGCTGATGGGCTATTTATAAATAAAGCCGAAGGAAAAAACCTGTTAGAAGCTAAAAAAGCCAAAGCGAATTATTCGAATGCGCTCCATCTTTTTCCTTTGGGGGAAAATAGCTGGTCGCCAAAAGTATTGCTGGGATCTTCACTCGATGGGTTGGGCTTGGAGGAGGTTTGGAAAATGATTTCTGAATTTGAATCCATCACTTTGGAACGAGGCTTTTGGCAAAAAAATCGTGAAAATCAACGAGTAAACTGGCTTAATGAATGTGTTCAGGACTTATTGGGTAAAGCTTTTATTGCAGACAAAGCAGTGCATAAATTAATGGAAGACTCCGAAATTCAAATCAAGTCAGGAGAATTAAGTCCGATTATTTTGGCAAAAAGATTGACCCAACTATTTTTAAAATCTTCAACTCATCAATCATGAGAAGCTTACTTTTCATTTTTTTATTTCTTATGTTTTCCTGTGGTCCAGAGAATTCCAGCCAAAAATCAAATTTGAATATTTCAATCAAGAGCTTTTCCAAAGAATCCTGCATGGATGAATCTTGCGCAAAAGTCAATTTTACCTGGCCGGAATTTGAAAAAGGCGAAATTGGGAATCGGCTCAATCAAGCAGTTCAGGATCAATTACTCACTTATTTTTATTCCGATTCGGTAAGGACAACTTTAGAGGAACAGACAGATATTTATTTAAATAGCTTCCTAGAGACTACCGCAGATTTTCCCGACATGCCCGGAAGTTGGGAAATGGAAATCAATGCGGAAGTCAGTTTTGACTCGCTAAATGTACTCACAGTGTTCTTTGGGGAATACAATTACAGTGGTGGTGCACACCCCAATTCGAGCAATTACTTTATGAATTTTGATCGCTCTACTGGAGAGTTTTTATCCATCGATCGATTGATTTTGGATCAGCCTAAACTACTTTCTTTGGCAGAAAAGGCCTTCCGGGAATTTCATGAAGTGGATGAGAATATGACCCTGGAAGAAAGCGGTCTATTCTTTCTGCCAGAAACTGGCTTTTTCTTGCCTAATGCGATGGGGTTTAGTGGCGATAAATTTAAGCTCATTTATATTCCTTATGAGATTGGACCTTACTCGATGGGCTATACCGAGTTGGAGTTTTCACTTGATGAGCTAAAGGGAATTGTGAGATTCTAGTTTGTCGAAAAAGTCTTCCCTTAAAGATTCTTAGCGATTGTAATCCACAAAAAGACGACTTTTTATGGAATTCGATCCACGAAAAGCCGTCATTTATGCAATGAGAAAATGAATAGTAATAATATAAAAACGGAAAGGTACTGTTATTTCAGTCTGTCAATTTCAATAAACCAAGAACCCTGATGGGCCTCTTCCTACCGTTATCTCCGATTCGACTTGACCATTTTTTCGATAAACTGTGACAGTTCCATTGCCTTGAAAGCCTTTTGCATTTGAGACATAGAGTAAATCCTGCTTAGCATCAAATGCGATCCCGTAAAAACCCGACCCCTTAATCCATTCAGGTTCAAAAGTGGAGTTGACTATAGAAACTTTGGACACTGCATCTTTATAGTCAGGCCAGCCAGAACTGGTCAGAATATAGATTGTCCCTTCTTTATCGAAAGTGATTCTTCCGGTAGCATTTGAAAGAGGAAGCGTGAATAAATTCGCTTTGGTAAGATTATCCAAACGAAAAGATTGGAAATAGACTTCGCCGTCTCCAGTAGAATACAACCAAAGGGTTCCAGCTACTTCAAAAAACTGCTTTGGGCTTCCAGAGACCTCCAAGGTTTTGAAAATGGTTTCTTTTTCAGCGTCTATGATCTCGACTTTGCCTTCTTCAGAACCCGCTACAAAAACATATTTTCCAGATACAAAAAGATCTTCCGGTTTATTCGAGACCTCGATTTTCTTTTTGATGGGTCCTCCATTTAATCCATCCACAACTGCGACATAGGAATCCGGGGTGTTGTAATTGTCATCGTAAGGGCCATAATCACTGATAAACAGTTTGCTACCCACTACAGCCAAAGATCGAGGTTGGTCCAAATCACTTGAGACGGCGCCAAGACTTTTAAAGTCGCCAGCATTTACAATTTCAATTTTACCCGTATTTGCGACCAAAAATAATCGATCCTCTTCGAGTACCATATCTTCTAGCAAGCCTGCAAAAGGACGGTTATTGGCGGCTTCAAAAATATTGGGTTTTAGCGTTCCTGAAATTGGGTCAAGGTGATAGACTTCTCCATCATTACTTCCAAAAGCGCCTTCATTCATGATCAAGATGCCAGTTTCATATTCGCCAAGTGGACGCTCTGATCCAGCATCGTTACAGGAAAATAATAGAAGAGACAAGCCGAGTGCCCAACTGAGTTGGTTTAGTTTAAACTTCATAATTGTATTGAAATAGTGAAATGATAAGATCTTCCGGGCATAGCTCGGAGATAGAGTACTTGATAGTCTGTATTGAAAAGGTTATTGATTTGAAAGCTGATCGGGAGGTTGAGACTACCCCAGTTTAGTTTTGGATAGGAAAAACCCAGATTGAAAAGTTGATAAGTGGGCATAACCCGCTGGCCATCTGTGGTGACTCGTCGCTGTCCTACGAAGAAAGTGCCCAAAAAGGCAGAAAAATCATTTTTACCTATCGTAATTCTGCCGTTCGCCTGATGTTCTGGAGTGTATGGAAGTTGTCTGCCGATAGAGGGATCGTTTTCGCCGATGCCCTTAGTAGAAATCGCCCGACTCCATGTATAAGACCAGTTCGCACTAATATTCCAAGCAGCGGCGGCCTTACTTACCTGCCCCTGATATTCGAGTCCTTGATTTTGCACTTCCCGAATATTTTCTGGAGACCAAAAGCTTCCTTTCGGCAACCAGATGATCCAATTATCCACATTCATTCGGTAGTAGGTGAGGCTATTCTCCAAGTTGAACTCACCAGTTTTTATCCAATTCAAGCCTATTTCACCGCTTTTGCTTCGTTCCGGAAGCAAATCGGGATTTCCTCCTGGCTCCCAAAATCGATCATTTAGTGTGGGCACTTTGATTCCTTTGGCAAGAGAAGCTTTAAGTGAAAGTTGATTTGAAGTATTTTTCCAAAAATCCCAATCCACACCCAAGCTCGGAATGAAAGGCTCAAATTGATCCAAATAGGCCAATTGGCGAAGGTTTAGTGATAGTCTAACTTTTTCCACTGGTTCGAAACGAAGGGACTGATAGGTTTCGATGCGTTGATCGGTGGCTTGATAGGTACTTAGTTCTCCTTGGATGAAATTCAATCGGATACCAGTTTTGAGATTCCATTTTGAGGACAAAGCGGCATCCCAATCCCCCGAAAGAAAATACTGACTGGTAGAGTTTATGCTTTGATTGAAGACTTGATTATCTCGGATCAAGCCTGTCTTCAGGTTTAGGATTGACTTTTTTCCGAAATGAAAATAATCCACTGCCAGTCGGATACTTTCATCCTTTTGGGTGTCATTGGTATTTGATCCCATCACGGGTTGGATCTCCCGATCAGCCTCATTATACCAAAGACTGGCCTTTAGCTGACTCGTAGGATTGAGGTTCCAAGCTAAATCTTGGACGATTCCGGATTGCTGGAAAGCCGAATTTTCTGCTTTCACCTCTGGGGTCCCGGCTTGGCCTAGGTCTTTATATGTAAAATCATTTTCGGCAGATTCTCGATAAATTCGAGTTTCGGTGCTAAACTTCTCTGTAGAAAAACCTGCTTTTAGAGTGCTATTAAATTGACCGAAGCTTCCAATTTGTTGCGTGAAATTCCCATGAAAACCTTTAGCAAAAGAAGCTTTGGTATTTAGATGAATTGATCCGCCGATTGCCTCATTCCCAAAAAGTGCTCCTCCGTTCCCAAAATGAATAGCCACTTGATCCACTCCGGCAATAGGGAGAATGGACAAGTCTGATTGACCAAGTGATGGGCTATTGATCGGGAGACCATTCCAGAAAATTGCAGTATGACCAGCTGAAGTCCCTCGAAAGGAAGGGGAAGCCAGCATTCCAGCCCCGTACTGTCGGATAAAAATGGGTGAAGTTTCCTGCAACAAATCGCCTAGAGATCTTCCTTGGTAATTATTTAGCTCGGTTTTCGAGAAGGATTGAATTTTTTGACCTTGAGTGAATCGGTCTAAAGCAGGCGCATAGACTTCCACAGGTGCCAAAAGCACGGTGTCTTGATTTTGACTTTGCGGCTGAAAGCCGAAAATCATCCCTATCCATAGTAATACACTCATGCCTGATCGAATTAAAATCAAATTCGATTCGGGCTTGAAGAGAAATAGGAAGATGTGAAACTTGGCCAAGCGAGATTCCCCGATGACTGTTGATGCAGATCTTCTTCGCTTTTCCTCCGAAAGCACAGAATCACAGAATCAGGCAGGTCTCCTGGCTCACCCCAATTTGTCGCCTTCTCATTCCGAATTCGTTTCGGGACAATGGCTTTTGTGACAAATCGATTGTGGATCACTCCACAGGGTTTACAGTTGCGGGGACAGCTTCGGCATTTACCGAATTCCCTTTTAATCCCAAGAGCTCAGATGCGAGATTGGGAACCTATTTCTGTTGCAAACATAGCTTCATTTTCAAGATGAAAAAAGATCATCACAATACTTTTTTGGAAAGCGGAATATCTAATCCTTACTTTGCCTGTCAATAAATACTGCGCTTATCTTGAAAAATCTCCTTAGACACATCTTGATTTTCAGCCTGGTTCTAGTCTCTTTTGGATGCGATTCGGAGGAATCTGCTGAAGCTATTTTGGTGGAAAAAATGGACTTGTCTTATGCAAAAGGGTTCACTATTTCAGAGGGAGTTGGCTTTTGGGAGATTGAGGTGACACAGCCTTGGACTGGTTCAGAAAGGACTTTTCGCTATTTGATTGTGGAAGAAAATGGGAAAGTCCCTGCTGGAAACTTTGATGCAGTAATTCAGCTTCCAATTGCAAAAGTAATATTGACTTCGACCACACAGATTCCTCATTTAGATTTACTCGGAATGAGTGATATACTGATTGGCTTTCCCCAGACTGACCTAATTTCATCTAAAACCAGCAGAATGCTGATCGATGCCCAAAAGGTTCAAGATCTCGGTGCTGGTCCTGCGGCAAATCCGGAGCTGATTATCGAGCTCGATCCGGATTGGATCATGATTTCTACCTTGGGTGATGATTTGCGGTATTTGGATCTCTTAAAGACCGCAGGAATTCCGGCGATTATCAATGGTGAATATGTGGAGCAGCATCCCTTGGGAAGAGCTGAATGGATCAAGTTTACCGGGATTCTTCTTGGGAAATACGAAGAAGCAATCGAAGTTTTTGAGCAGGTTGAGCAGGATTATTTACAAGCCGTGTCCTTGGCGGAACAGATTTCGGAGGTAGGTAGACCTACGGTTCTTAGTGGCATTATGTATCAGGATATTTGGTACGCCCCCGGAAGTGAAAGTTGGGGTGCGCGAATTCTGAAAAATGCAGGAGGAAAGTACGTTTTTGAAGATCAAGCTGGCACTGGAAGTTTACAGCTGAATTATGAATTTGTATTGGAACATGCGATGGATGCTGATTTTTGGATAGGATCTGCGGACTTTATTTCTTTGGTGGAAATGGGTAAAGTCGAGCCTCGTTATCAAGCAATCAAAGCATTTCAGAATGGAAATGTGTTTACCTATACCCTCAAAAAAGGTGAAACTGGAGGTTTGGAATACTTTGAATTGGGCTACATGCGACCTGATTTGATTCTAAAGGACCTGATGAAAATCCTTCATCCAACCTTGCTTCCTGATTACGAGTTGTATTTTTACAAACAACTCAATGAAAAATAGTCGAATCACAATTCTCTTTTTTGTAGCAATCCTAGCATTGGTTTTCAGCTTTCTGTTGAACGTCAGTCTGGGTTCAGTTTCTATTTATCCGGATGAAATTTTGGAAGGTTTGATTGCAGGTTCTTGGATCAAAACTTCCCATGCCCAGATCATTTTGAACTACCGTCTGCCAAAGGCACTGGTTGCAATTTTGGCGGGAGTAGGCTTGAGCTTGAGTGGTCTTCAGATGCAGACTTTTTTTAGAAATCCATTAGCAGGTCCATTCGTTCTTGGAATCAGTTCAGGCGCAGGTTTGGGTGTTGCATTGTTAATGTTAGCAGGATCTGCATTTGGAATTGCAGCTTTGAGTGGAGGCTTGAGTGCCTGGGCGATTGTAGGTGCAGGGACGCTGGGTGCTGCATTAGTTATGGTTTTGGTCAGTTTAGTTGCTTGGAGGATTCAAGATAGCATGACACTTTTGATTGTGGGATTGATGTTTGGATCAGCAGTTTCTGCCATCGTTTCCGTGCTTTCGTATTACTCTGGAGCGGATGCCCTGAAGCTATTTACGGTATGGTCCATGGGAAGCTTGGGTGGACTGGCTTGGCCACATGTATTGGTTTTGGGTTCGGTAGTACTGATCGGAATTCTTCCGGTTATTTTTTCAGTCAAATCATTTAATGCCATGCTTCTTGGCGAGCGCTACGCAAAAAGTATGGGCGTGAATCCCACGTTTTTGCGCTGGATGATGATTCTAAGCACAGGATTACTTGCTGGAAGTATCACTGCTTTTTGCGGGCCGATCGCTTTTATTGGGATTGCGGTTCCTCATCTTGCACGAATCATTTGGAAGACTGCTGATCATCGCATTCTATTTCCTGCCTCAGCGATTATTGGAGCTATTTTACTGTTGCTCTGTGATGCAATAGGTCAGTTACCTGGCTCTGCTCAGATGCTCCCGATCAATGCGGTTACTTCTTTGGTGGGCGCTCCAATCGTAATTGGGTTAGTATTGAGAAGGAATTTCAGCAAAGAATTTTAAGCCATGAAGAAATCAACCATTGTAGCGAAAAATTTGACTTTGGGATATTCCAATCGGAAGCCAAAAAAGGCAGTGCTTGAAAATCTCAGCTTCCAACTTTTTGAAAATGAATTAACCTGCCTTCTCGGGCCAAATGGAGTTGGTAAATCGACTTTGATTAAAGCCATTCTTGGTCAGTTGAAACCTTGGAATGGTGAATTGACGCTGAATGAGAGGAATATCCAAAATTTCTCCAATGCTGAGCTTTCCAAAGCGTTGTCTGTGGTGCTTTCCGAACCAGTACTTCCCGGGAATATGACCGTGGGACAATTGGTGGCGCTGGGGAGAATTCCTCATACGGGATGGACAGGGAGGCTAGATATGCACGATCGTGATCTGGTTGAAAATGCGCTTTATCTCACCAAAACTGAAGAGTTGAAAGAGGAGCGACTTTCAGAAATTTCAGATGGTCAGCGTCAAAAAGCGATGATCGCAAGAGCTTTGGCACAAGACGGCAAAGTGATGGTTTTGGATGAGCCGACGGCACATTTGGATTTGGTCAACCGCTATCAGATTATGCATTTGCTAAGAGACATTGCTACCAAGCAGCAAAAATCGATTTTAGTGGTGACTCATGATTTAGAGATCGCCTTAGAGACCGCTGATAGACTTCTATTGCTCAGCAATACTTTTCCGTTGGTGTCTGGGCTTCCCGAAGACTTGGTGGTTTTGGGTCAGCTTGATCGATTGCTTCCGGGAGATGAGTTTCGCTTTAATATTGAAAAAGGGAAAATAGAGCAGAAAAACCCTACTTCTGAAATAGTGATTATAGGCAATCAAGTCATCGGTTTTTGGGCGAGAAAGGCTTTGGATAAAGTAGGGATCACGAAGCTGGAGCATCCGATTTTTGTTTCAGATGGAGATTTTACTTTGACCTATGCGGAAAGGGAATTTCATCGAATCGAAGACTTGATTGAGTATTTACAAAAAAATTAAGTATCAGAAAAGCTTCCCACAAATCACCACAGATCAGTTCACAGATTCGCACAGCGTTAAAAATAATTCCACTCCAACTCAATGAAAACTTTTCGGCCTACTAGACGCGGCTGTGGGAAAATAAAGAAACGATTGACTCATTCTAAGCTTTGATTTCAGCTTTCTTATCGTATCAATAAAGATTATTTATATATTTGTCATACTAATTATTGGTATGACACAAGAACAATTTGCCAGGTATTCATTTCTCCTTGACCGCACTGCGCGCAAGGTGAAGCAATATGCGCAGCAACAGTTCAAGTCTGGCGATTTTGATGTGACGGTTGATCAATGGTTGGTATTAAAAAATCTTTCAGAAAATGGTCATTTGAGCCAAACCGAATTAGCCAATTTGGTTTTCAAGGATCATCCGACTTTGACTCGAATTCTAGATTTGCTTTGCAAGAAAGGATATGTCGAACGGGTACCGCATCCAATGGATCGTCGAAGTTTTCAATTGCACCTCACTGGAACGGGCGTAGCAAAGGTTACCGCTCTCCGCCCTCAAATCCTTGAGATTCGCGAAAAAGCTTGGGAGAATCTTTCTGATCAGGATTTCGAAGAGTTTAAACGAATCCTAGATACCATCTACCAAAATCTCGGCGGACAGGAATTGGAAGAATAAGGTTAGTACACGAATAATATTTACACGAACAAAATTGAGTTTTCAGGGTTTTCCCAATAAAATTTAAGCAAATGATTCACACAGATCTTTGTATCATCGGAGCAGGACCAGTTGCCCTATTTGCAGTTTTTGAAGCAGGGTTGCTCAAAATGCGTTGTCACTTGATCGATGCCTTGCCACAAATTGGCGGTCAGCTCTCGGAAATTTATCCACAAAAACCAATCTATGATATCCCAGGCTATCCTGAGGTAAAAGCACAGGATCTTGTGGAAAATCTGATGGAGCAAGCCAAACCATTTAAGCCCACCTTCACTTTAGGAGAGCGAGTGGATCATTTGGACAAGCAAGAGGATGGTTCCTTCATCGTGACCACCAGCGACAAGACTCATGTGCATGCGCAAGTGATTATCATTGCGGGTGGACTGGGGTGTTTTGAGCCGAGAAAGCCAGTGCTAGAGAACCTTGAGAAGTTTGAGGGGAAAGGAATCACCTATATGGTAAAAGACCCTGAAACATTCCGTGGCAAAAGAGTAGTAATTGCTGGAGGCGGTGATTCTGCTTTGGACTGGGCGATTTACTTATCAAAAGTATCTTCGCGTGTCACTTTAGTCCATCGAAATGAAACCTTCCGAGGAACCCCAGATTCGGCGGCAAAAGTATTCGACTTGGCTAATCAAGGTAAAATTGATCTGATCCTTTCTGCAAATTTGAAGCAAGTAAATGGAAATGGGAAATTAGATACCGTGATTTTGGAAGGTAAATTAAAAGAAGAAATTAAACTTGAGGCGGATTATTTAATCCCTCTTTTTGGTTTGAGTCCAAAGCTCGGCCCGATTGCAGATTGGGGATTGAGTATTGACAAGAATGCAATTGAAGTGGATACCCGTGATTATTCTACAGGAGTCGAAAGGATCTACGCAATCGGGGATATCAATACCTACCCAGGCAAATTGAAATTGATACTTTGTGGTTTCCATGAGGCAGCAATCATGATGCACTCAGCCTTTAAATATGTCTATCCAGATCAAAAATTAAGCTTCAAATACACGACAGTGAATGGAGTGAATGCATTTTAATTCTATTTTTGCGGCATGGTAAATTTCACAGTAGAAGATCAGGAAGGCAATCGTCAGGAGCACGAAGCTCCGGAGGATATGGGTTTGAATTTGATGGAAATCCTCAAAGCCTACGAATATCCAGTATTGGCCACCTGTGGTGGAATGGCGCTTTGCGCAACTTGCCATGTGGAGATTTTGGAAGGTAAAGATGGTCTTGGTGATGCGACCGATATAGAATTGGATCAATTGGAAAACCTCCCTGAATTTTTCCCTACTTCTCGCTTAGCCTGTCAAATCCGAATCGGAGATATTTTGGAGGGAGCCGTGGTAAAATTGAGGGGAGAAGATGTGGTTTAAGAAAGTATTTAGGAGTAAAACGCTAGCATCAAGATTTTAGAGACTAGAGTATAGAAACAAGAATTGAAACCACTCGGTGACGGGTGTTTTTTATATTGTCTAATTTGAAAATTTAAAAATACGCCTTGAATAATTAATCAAGTTGGTGATTTCGAAAGTTTTGCTGGCATTATTTCATTTGCTCAATTAGTTGAATGAATGTGATTCCTCTATGTATTTATTGTTTTAAATCACCCAGTCCCAATAATTTTCCTTTGATACTTCATTCCATTTTGCATTTGTATAAGCCTTGGCAAAAGCAGCAGGAATTTTAGATTTTCCCTTAGTCCATTTGAATTCCAATCCCTGCATTTCTTGTTGACTGTTGATTTCCAGAAGATCTATTTCCTGACCATCGTAGGTTCGCCAGAAAAAGTAGTTCGGAAAATAGCTTTTTGAAGCATTAAACTTCATTCGCTCGCTGATCATCCATTGCTCCCAGAGTGCACCGATGTCATTTCTATAAGAAAGTGGACTGAAATTGTTGATTAAGGCATTCCGAATCCCATTATCAAAAAAATACCATTTTCTTGATTTGGAAACTTCCTTTCTAAGATTTTGACTGAAGCCACCTAGAGGATAAATAATAAAGACTTTTGAAAGTAAATCTAAATAGCGATCTACGGTCTCTTTATTGATTTGAAGGCTGTTTCCAAGCTCGACAGTACTCACTTGGCTTCCCACTTGAAAGGCAAGTAGTTTTAAAAGCCGAAGTAAAACATCAGCGCCTTTGATTGCAGTCAGTGCCAGAAGATCCTTTAGCAAATAGGAGTTGACTAGAGATTTTAAATATTCCTCCTTTTCAGCTAAAGTCTGGAGATGAATAAGTTCTGGATAACCTCCATAAATCAAGCGATTTGGCAATTCATTAATACTTTCCAATCGATTTTCTCGCGTAGAAAATTCCACTTGAGCCAGTGGGAGAAGCTGAAACTCCAATTGTCTTCCGACTAAAGGTTCTCCAGCATCATTTATCAAATCCAAACTACTACTTCCAGTAGCAATAATTGTGATCCCTTTGATGGAATCAATCATCAATTTCAAGATCTTCCCAATGTTCGGAATTGCTTGTGCTTCATCGATGATTATGAGTTTTTTTTCACCAATTAGTGCTTTGTAATTTGCTACAGTTCTATTTTGAAGGTATTCAGAAACTTGGATATCTTCGCCAAGAAGCATCAAGGTATCGGCTTCATGCAGTTTGGAGATGTTTTCGATGATTGTAGTTTTCCCTGTTCTTCTACTTCCATAAAGTAGCAACACCTTTTGTTTTCCGATTTTCGAAACGATTTTTTGCTCAATATATCGTTGTATTTCCATAGCTTAAATGTTAATTAGATTGGTCAACCAGCCTAAATTATATAAATTACGCTGGTTGACCGGCGCAATTTACATTAATTAGGCGGTTTTGTCTTAATTCCCTTATTATTTTCAAACCCAGCTATTCGCTCATTTATCAAGAAAGTGTTATTTTGAAGAGAATTTACCACCTTCAATTATGAAATTATTCCTAATTCCTTTCATTCTATTTTTCGTGCATGTACAAGCAGGATTTACACAGACTTCAGAAAAACAAAAAGCAGATTCCAATGAGATTTTACAGTTGATCAATCAATATTCGGCTGCTCGGGATAGTCGAGATACAGTTTTGTTAAGACAAATTCTAACTGTAGAC
>JAFMBQ010000457.1 GCA_017858365.1 Algoriphagus sp.
GCAGATAAAATGTATATCTCAAATATGATATGATATTAAGCGGACACCTCTATAAATTTAAATAGATTGGACGCTCCAACCATAAACCTGAGTCCTGTTTTGAGAAATTCACAACAACTATTAATATTCTTTAATTTAAACTGAAAGTCTGTAGTAAAACTGGTGATATTACCGAGTTTTGATTGGCGAATTACCAATCTTTTCATTGAAGAGACTTCTTTTTTTGGAGACAGTATTTCGTCTTTGATTTCTTAGACATTTTCCTCTGATTTTGGTCCTTTTCATTTCCTTCCTAACCTACCGGAAGAAACGCGTAGATGCAATTAACTTATACTTGGAAGCAACTCTGCCTCAAGGAAAGGGGGCTTGGTCTGGTTAAAATTAGATATCAATTAAATCCATTTCCGGCAATAAATTATTTACTACCACTCTCAATTTGTCTTTGATGATCCTTAACTAGTTTAAAAGCTATTTCCTTACCAATCTTATCAGCCTCCTCGAAAACATTTTTATTTGCCATCATTACTTTTCTAAACTCGCTATAGTCTATAGCGAATTTTTCATAATTGCTGTCCCCAAACCAAGCATCAGTTCTAATATTTGCCAGTTGCTTTTTTTGATCACCCCAAAAACCACTGTGTAAGTAATCCTTTTTCATTTTCTCAACAGCTTTAAGAACATCTCCTTTCTTACTGAGCAAGGAATGATAAGGTGAAATGATCGCTTCCGGGTAAGATTTGGCAAATATCTTTACTTTTTCCTCATAATGTGTGACAAAAGCTTGAGCAATATTGGAACTGGACCCCAGATTTTGAATACTGATTAGGATTTCATCCTGAAGGTATGCTATTCCTTTATCGGCCAGACCGTTCAGCTCTTGTTTTGATTTAAGTGACTCTCCCAATGAATCTAGTGTCGAGTAGATTTCAGCCCAATTACATCTTTTATCAATGAATTGATTGTAAAACTGTAAGTTGGCTAATGGAACATTGTTAAACTTTTTAGATTCAGATGGGTCTTGATTTTGAGTTTGATTTATTGTTTCTCTTCCCGCTTCTGCAGCCTTGATCACGTCAATAGCTTCTAGTTTATCTTTGGCAGCGAATCTATGACTAGCGTCTAAACTTAATAAGTCTTCCAAAGTAACCTTTTTAGCCTCTTCTTTGAGAGAAGGATCAATTTGTTCATCCAACATTGCGCGATCGGCTAGGGCATTTTCTCCCATATCCGGATTGGATTCTTTAACGTTAGAGAACTCGAATTGACCCAAAGATTTTTCTCCAAGTGCCAAGCTGAATCGCTTTTGGAAGAAATACAGGGCAGTGGCCACGATGTCTAGAGAAGCTCCAACCTTAGCTTCTCCTTGAATGTTATAGGTAAAACCAGAGTCATCTTTGATTTTCCCTTCAGCAGGGGCTTTTTCTGCCGGGAATTCTTTGGAATAACCGACTTCCGTATTCATACCGAAGGTTCCAGCTGCTCTAAGTAGTAAAGCTAAAGCGATAAGAAGCTGGCTTCCACCTTGAATACCTCCGAATACACCTCCTTCAACGGAGGCTTCTAAATTAGTTGTAGCTGTAAGTATGATGTTGTTTTTATCGTCTAATTCAATAGTAGCTCCAAGTGTTTCGGCAAGTTTGCCACCAAACTGTATGTAAATACCAAAAATGGCTGAAACGGCTGGAAAAACAGGAATGGCAGCGCTCAACTCAAACCTGGAGTTAGTCCAATTATCCCCTAGTATTTCACTTATTTTGTTCAGCGGATTTGGCATTTCGATGCCAGCTGTACCTGAAGTAATATGATATTCCGGAGGTTTACTCAAACTTAGCCCAACTCCGCCTTCAATTTCTCCTGTGCTTTTAATTCCGAGATAGTGAGGTAGATTCAAACTCATCGAACCACTTGCATTCACTTTAAAACTACCGTCTTTATCTTTTGAAATTGAATACTCTTTTGGTTTGAGACTAAATAGTTTCACGTCAAACTCTTGGCCAGAAGCATCGGTTTTCAGTTCTTCAAAGGAAATCCCTTCTTTATTGATTGCAATTGCCTTTCCCGTAAAGGTTTTCTTTAAGTCCTTTATAACAACATTCAAATTTAATTCATCCGCATTGATGCTTTGTTCCTTTGAGTTGTAGTTAAAATTTTTAGCTACAACTTCCTGGCCTAATAAATTAAATTTTAGCTCCCCGTTATTTATAGAGTAATACTTATCTCCTTCAGGATTCCAGTGGATTTCTACCTCCCCACTAGTTTGAAAATTATCGAATCCAACAGGAGATTCCTTGGTATTGAAATGGTAAGAAGTTTTTCCCTCGAAGGCTTTTGATCCCGGGGAATAGACAATAGCAGTTTTATCAAGACTAAAAAAACCATAATCTATATCAGGGAGTTCGCCTTCAATTTTTTCATATGTAAAAATATTTTTCTCGATACTTGCCCCTAACACTGTAAGAGCTAAATCACTTTCAAAAATTTTAAGCTCGCCTCTTGCCTCTTCTATAGAGAATTTCTGAGCGCTGTAATCAAAGGTTATCCCCGTTAGGTTTAGATTTAGTCCGGCAAGAGTAGCTTCACTTGATCCATCTTTAAGCGTGATATCCTGAATTTCATTTTTGTTATTTACCCGAAGGGCTACTTTGCCAGTGGCGTTTGCTAGGTTGTAGATAGCCAGAATTAATTCTCCATTCACCTCAATTGCCTCGCCTTTGACATAACTAACTGTAGGGTTGACAACTTTAATACCCATTTTGGTGTCGAGCGTTCCTGTGAATATCCCCTCAAGTTTTTCGTAATCAAGGACACCATTCTTGATCGAGGCGCCAGTGACTTTTAAAGTAACGCTGGTCTCGAGAATGTTCAGAGTTCCTGAAGTTTCCTCTGCACTAAATTCATTGTTTTTAAAATCATAGCTGAATTTTAACATTTTAAATTCAACTGCATCCATTGCAAATTCGCAAGATTCGCCAACTACTGTAATATTGCTGAAACTTCCATCACTATTGAATTCAACATTTACTGTTCCTTCTGATGAGACGACACCGGCAAGTGAAATAACTAAGCTACCTGATAACCAGTATTTTCCGGTATCAAGACTAAAGTTAGCTTTGTTACCACTGATTGAAAACCCTAATTTAGTATCGAAATCAGGCCCCGTTGCCTCGCCGGATTTAATAAGTCCTTCATCAGTAGCGTTGATACTATCGAGTTCAGCTATAAACAGTAAATTTACGGAAGGAGGATAAGTGCTTTTATATGTTTCAACTAATTCTTTTAAAATCTTATAGTCACCAACAGCTTCGTGAAATAGAGCTCTATTATTGATTGGGTCAGCAACTAATTTTTCCATTGAAATTTGAAGGTCTTCATATTTCTTTAGGACCTCTGGATAATTGCTTGTAGTCTGATTTAAAAATTTCTCTATTGATTCTCTTTTTAGTTTTTCGTTAGCGTCTTGTTTCCCGTCGGAAATTTCTTTTGCATGTTTTTCTAACCAGGTCCGAGCCAAAGGTTTTAATTCCTTTAAAAGAGACTGCTTTGCAGTTACCTCCTTAGATTTGTTGAACGCCTCCATCTTTCCAAGTAATTTGGAGTAGGTACTTTCATTTCCCAAAAACCGATTTAATTTGGCCGTCGTAGTCAGTTCACCTTGAAGCTCTATTTGAGCTTTTTCACCCATGTTTTGCCCCTCCTTACTTAAAACATCCAGTCTTTCCTTGTGGGCACTAGATTTTGGATCCACTTTTTTTTCTGCCTCTATGTTATCCGCGCTAATTTTTTCTACTGAATCAATTGAATATGAATCAGTTGCATTTTCAATTTTCG
>JAFMBQ010000043.1 GCA_017858365.1 Algoriphagus sp.
AAATTAGCAGACACACTTAACTGAACACTCTCGTTAAAGTTTATCGATAGCTAGTTTATAGTTAGGATCTTCAATCACATTGACATCGACCAATTTATCTGCATTAGCGATGAGTTTTCTACAGTCTGGACTGAGGTGTTTCAGGTGGACTGTTTTCCCAACTTTCAGGTAGCGCTCAGTAATCCGGTTGAGTGCCTCTATTGCTGACATATCTACGATTCTGCTTTCAGCAAAATCAATGATGACTTCTTCTGGATCATTCTGAATATCGAATTTCTCTCCAAAAGCTCCAACTGATCCAAAGAAAAGGGGCCCATACATTTCATAATGCTTCACGCCATTCGCATCAACTGATTTTCGAGCTCGAATTCGTTTTGCATTATCCCAAGCAAAGAAAAGAGCTGCAAGTATCACGCCGATCAAAACAGCTAAAGCTAAATTATGAAGTACGGCAGTGACCAGTGTAACCAAAACCATCAGGAATACATCTGATTTGGGCATTTTGGTAAAGGTCCGTAAGCTGGCCCATTCGAAGGTTCCGATGGAAACCATAATCATCAAGCCCGTTAAGGCTGCCATTGGCACCTGCTCAATGAGGCTGCTACCAAACATGATAAAGACCAAAAGCATCACCGAAGCGACTATTCCAGAAAGTCTTGCTCGAGCTCCAGAAGAGATATTGATCAAAGACTGGCCGATCATCGCACAGCCACCCATTCCTGAGAACACTCCAGAAAGCATATTTGCTATTCCTTGTGCTACGGCCTCTTTATTACCGCGCCCTCTGGTTTCGGTGATTTCGTCGATAATGTTCAGGGTTAATAGACTTTCAATCAAACCAACTCCTGCAACAATGACTGCATAGGGAAAGATAATTTGAAGTGTCTCAAAAGTCAAAGGAACTGCAGGTAGATGAAAAGGAGGGAAGCCACCCTGAATACTGGCAATATCTCCAACCGTCTTGGTGTCTAAATTGAAGAGTGATACGATTCCAAAAATCACAAGAATGGCAGTCAAAGAAGAAGGAACTACTTTGGTCAATTTTGGAAGTCCCCAGATAATAAGCATAGTCAAAAATACCAGTCCCAATAAAAGGTAAAGTGTGTTTCCGGTCAGCCAGTTTCCTGTAGAATCTTTGAATTGGTCTAACTGAGACATGAAAATGATAATTGCCAAGCCATTGACAAATCCAAAAATAACCGGATGCGGTACCAATCTCATGAATTTTCCCAATTTCAAAGCTCCTGCACTTACTTGAATAATTCCTGCTAACACTACTGCGGCAAAGACATATTCTACTCCGTGAATAGCAGCAAGTGAAACGATTACCACAGCAACTGCGCCAGTAGCTCCGGAGATCATTCCAGGCCGACCGCCTAAAATAGAGGTGACCAATCCCATCATAAATGCAGCATAGAGTCCAGTCAGTGGAGAAAGTCCGGCAATTAACGCAAAAGCGACTGCCTCTGGAATCAATGCCATCGCGACAGTAAGGCCTGAAAGGACTTCTGTTTTGTAATCCACTCTTTGGCTGAAATCAAAGAGGTTAAAATACTTTTTCATAAGTGGGATAGGTTTGGAATCGCAGAAGCAAAGGAGAAAATGGATCGGAAATCCTTTTTTCACTTCATATTTGAGAGTGCAAAGATAAGTAAAATGGCCGGAACAGAATTTTATTTGGAAAGGATTCGGGATTAGAGGTTCTTGTTGACTCTCGAAAGTAAGTTGAATTGAATCGTTCGAGTCTAAAATTTAAAGCTGGGAATAAAATGGAATTTAACCTTTATCAGAGGTAAAATTCTGTTAAGTTATACTTTTCAAGTTGTCTCCATCTCGTACATGGAGTCGACGAAAAACTAAGCCGGAGAGCATAGTTAAGCTTCCAATCACTAAAAATGTATAGCGAAATGACTGGTGAATTTCCGTTTGAACCAATCGGACATCTCCTTGGAAAAGTTTGAGGACAACCAATCCAAAAGCTATTCCGAAACCCATCCCAAGTTGTTGATTGACAGAAACCAAAGAATTGCCACTACTGGTATGGTAAGGTCTAAGGTTGGCAATTGCAATGCTGTTCATGGAGGTAAATTGGATGGAATTGAAAAAACCAAGCAAGGCAATCAGAGGTAGATGCCAATAGATAGAGAATCCCAAACCCGGAATGGCGAGGGTACAGATGAGAAACCCAATAATTAAGGTGTTGGCTAAAAGAGTCTTTCTATACCCTATTCGGTTCAAAATAGGAATCACTACAGATTTCCCAAACATGGCGGTCAGTGCCATCGGTGCCACTATCCAACCGGACACAACTGCAGATTGGCCATAAGCAATCTGTATCATCAAAGGAAGGAGGAGTGGTACGGAGCTGATTCCTAGTCTAGTGATCATATTACCTAAAATACCAACACGGAAGGTTCTGACCTGAAAAAGCTCCAAAGGGAAAATGGGGTTTTCTTGTTTTTTGGCATGGCGATAATAAAAGTAAAGCAAAAGAAACCCTGCCATAAGGGACATCAGAATTGGCGTAATTTGGAAGGAATTCCCCAGAAATTCCAGCGCCACGGAGAGTAAGAAAGAAGCAGCTCCAAAAAGCAAAAAGCCTCTGATATCCAACTCAGGATGCTCCGAGGAATAATCCGGAAGGAAGCGAATGCTTAATATAATCCCCGCAAGGGCAATTGGAATATTGATTAGGAAGATCCAGTGCCAAGTGAAATAGTCCACCAAATATCCTCCGACCAATGGACCTAAAACAGGGCCGATCAAGGCTGGGACAATCGCATAGTTCATGGCTTGGACCAATTCTTTTTTTGGAAAAGAATTAATCAAAGTCAGTCTGCCCACCGGTGTCATCAAACTTCCACCTACACCCTGTAATACGCGAGATAAAACCAGCTGATTCAAGTTTTGGGAAAGTGAACAGAAAAGGGAGCCCAAAGCGAAAAGGAACAATGAAAGGATAAAGATCCTTTTGGTCCCAAATTTATCTGCCAAATACCCACTGATTGGCATAAGCAAAGCAATAGTCAGTACATAACTGATGATTGCATTTTGCATATTCAGTGGTGACTCGTTTAGATCTTTTGCAATAGCAGGGAGGGAGGTGTTCAGGATGGTCGAATCCAGCATCTGCATAAAAATGGAAGTTGCCAAAATAATGGGAAGATAAAGCTTGATTTTAGGGCTGAGACTTTCCTGAGTCATGGAGGACAAATGTAGATATGAAATACCCATGACGAGCGGCCGACACACAGGGGGATGATTATAAACCCCTCGAGATCCTATTCAGGATGAACTAAGAAATTTTAATTATAAACACATGAAAAGTCAGAAATTTAAAGTGTGAAGGATTAAAGACCAGTTGCCTGAGAGTTTCAGGGTTAAAGTGAGAAGTTGAAAATTGAAAGATCTCAGAAAATATTCATAGATCGCTGATACTAGATTATCCACACTTCTACTAATTTCTTGAATAGATTGATAATTCTATTTTGAGAATATGGGAGGAAAGTAAATTGATCTAAACCGAATTTTATTTGGAATCCTAAGAATGGCTAGGGCAGGATTCAAAAAAATAAAGCCTGTTTCCGGTAGAAAACAGGCTTTATAATCAGTTTGGGTAGAGCTTATTTTATAAAAAGAACTCCCACTCCTGCTTCTTGAGCGTTCTCATTGAAAGCAGGGATCTCCTTGGTCAAAAGTTTTTCACCTTCTGCCTTCAGCACTTTCCATTCTTCCCAAAGTTCGGCGTAACGATCTTTTGAGCCTTTATTTACTTTAGGAATCGAGCTTTCAGTTTGATTGATCATATACAAGTAGTTTGCGGTAAACTTGTTAGGAAAGTTCTCCACGTCATCATAAGCTGTGGATTTCCGCTGAATCATTTTTTCATCCCAAGCCTGAAGACTCTTTTGCAGGGTATTCCCAGTTTCGTTAAGACTCTTGAACTCTTCTTTCCCTTTGGTCTTTACCAATTGTGCTTTCAGTTGGGTTTGATAGTCCATTAGCTGATTGACCATGTCGTGCATTTCAGTTAATTCAGCTTCCCGAGCTTTCATGAAAGCATCATACTCCTGATAATCGGCCATAGTGACTTCGTAAAGAGGATTTGCTGTGACGCTAGCCGAAGTTTCTGAAACTTGGCTCCCAGCTGTAAATGTTACTTTATAAGTGCCTGGCATCACTTGGTGGCCTCGATAGCTCGCTTCGAGATAGGCAGTAGGAATTCCCGGCATGGTCGGATAGCGCATGTCCCAAACAAATCGGTTGATTCCTTTTTTTACTGAAAGCAGGGGCTCAGGACTTGGTCCACCTGGATAGGATTGAAATTCGGAATCTTTTACTGAGCTGATACTTCGAATCAAGTTGCCAGACTCATCACGGATTTCCAGACTAACTTTGGTGGAATCGGTGGTATTTTCAGGCAAGTGATAATAGAGTACTACCCCATTTGCAGGATTTACTCCTTCAAAAGGATCAGTTCCATCAAATTCAGAATTGCTTCTGCTAAGTGGACTGGACCAACTCCCGAGATAAGATATTTCAGGAGTATAAATTTTTGGAGCTTGTACCGTTTTCTCCATTTCTCTGACCAAGCTTAAATCATCCAAAATCCAGAATGATCTACCGGAGGTCGCCACTACCAAATCCTCATGGGCGATTTTCAAGTCTAAAATTGGGGTAACTGGTAAATTTAGCTGGAATGCTTCCCAGGATGTTCCGCGATTTCTGGAAATGTAAATTCCCTTTTCAGTCCCTGCATAAAGCAAATTCTTGTCTTTAGAATCTTCACGAACTACTCTGGTGAAAGCGCCATAAGGAATTCCAGAACTGATATTTGTCCAACTTTTCCCATAATCAGTAGTCTTATACATCGCCGGGGTATAATCATTGAACTTGTACCGAGTGGTCGCAATGTAGGCCGTCCCAGGGTCAGAAGGGGAGATTTCGATCGCATTGATCAAGGACTCCTGAAGTCCTTTCGGAGTTACGTTTGTCCAGTTTTCACCTCCGTCTTTCGTGAGATAAACCAAGCCGTCATCACTTCCGGTATAGAATACTCCTTTCTCATGGGGAGATTCGATGAGGTAAGAGAGGGTTCCGTAATTCTCTGCACCTACTGCTTCATTGGTGTAGGGTACTCCTCCTTTTCCTTGTTTTTCTTTTTCATTTCGGGTCAAATCTGGAGAAATGACTTCCCAGCTCGTGCCGTTGTCTCGACTACGCTGGACATATTGTGAACCATGATAAAAAGTGCCTGGTTCATGCTGTGACCAGATGATCGGCGCATTCCAATTGTAGCGATAACGCATATCTGAGGCATCTCTTCCAAGGTATTGGATAGGTGCAATCATCACATTGGTGGAGCCTCCAGACTCCATATCAAGGAGCTCAATCGTCCCGAGGTAGCTTCCGCCCATTACAAATCGTGGATCATCTGGATTAAAAGCCAAGAAAGCAGATTCGCCTCCTGCTGAGTAATTCCAATGCTCTTGTGAAATCCCACCTCTTCCCAGTGCCATGCTACTGATTACGACAGATGTATTATCCTGCTGGCCAGCGTAAATCCGATAAGGGAATTGATTGTCGGTGTTGATTCGGTAAAATTGAGCCGTGGGCATATTGGACTGTGTAGACCAAGTTTTACCACCGTTAAAAGTGATACTTCCTCCTCCATCATCTGCCAAGATTATGTTTTTGGAGTTCTTTGGGTTGAACCAAATATCATGGTAATCGCCATGTGCCCCATCGATTTCTTCAAATGTCTTTCCACCATCAATTGATTGAAGCATCGGTGCACTTTGAACCCAAACCGTATTTTCATCATTCGGGTCTGCGAAAACTTCAATGTAATACCATGCTCGTTGAGTCAGTCGATTATCCTTATTCACAAGGCTCCAGCTTTCACCTGCATCATCTGAGACAAATAAACCGCCTAGATCTTTTTCGGAATCACTCTCAATCAAAGCGTAAACCTTATTGGAGTTTGCTCTGGATACTGAAATGGCCATTTTTCCTTTTTCTTCAGGAAGTCCTTCGTGGATTTTTTTCCAGGTTTTTCCCGAATCAGTGGTTTTGTAAAGTCCACTTCCAGGGCCACCGGAAATCACCTGCCAAGGCTTACGTTGATGCTCCCAGATCGCAGCATAGAGCACTTCCGGAGTATTCATATCCATGGATAATTCTACTGCACCAGACTTGTCATCTACGAATAGTACTTTCTCCCAAGTGGCTCCGCCATCAATAGATTTATATACTCCTCGATCAGGATTTGGGGAGTGAAGTGCCCCTTGTGCTGCTACGTAGACGATATCAGGATTAGTCGGATGAATTTGGATTCTGGAAATATGCTGAGTTTTTTCTAATCCCAGTTTTTTCCAAGTTTTTCCAGCATCGGTTGATTTGTACACGCCATCTCCATAAGAGGTCATCACGCCACGTGGTGCATGCTCTCCCATCCCAACATAAACGATATTTGAGTTGCTTTCTGAGACTGCTACGGCACCAACCGAACCGGTTTCAAAATAGCCATCGGAAATGTTTTCCCAGTGCTGACCTGCATCCGAAGTCTTCCAGACTCCTCCGCCAGTTGATCCAAAGTAATAAGTTAAGGGGTCATTCACCACACCTGTGGCAGTTACTGACCTGCCACCTCTATATGGGCCGATGTTTCGATATTTTAGAGGAAGTTTTTCTGTGGTCTGTTCTTGGGCTAGCGCTGAAAAACAGCTTGACAAAAGAAAAAGCAGTAGAATTTTTCGCATAAGATTGGATGGTTTTGAATCTTTTAAGGTACTTAAAAAGACTTTAAAACTCATTCAAGTCACTGGGAATAAAAAAAGCAAGATCAAAAATGACCTTGCTTTAATCGCTGATAGTTGGTTTAGTCGATACTGAGCTTAATTCCCACCTGGTTTTATTGTTCTACTCGATGAGCTTCTAGAAGTTGGATTTGTGCTTGATCTAATCGAAGGCGCAGTACTTACTCGTGAAGCCCCACTCTTTTGATTACTCGAAGGAGTAGCTACATTGGAGTTTGCTGGGGCAGTTCGACTGCTTGGCCGTACTTCTGGGCTCCTTTGTTGCTGAGGAGCAGTTCTGACTGAAGGTTGAGGCGCCTGACTTCGCGGAGTCTGGCTTGGTCTTGCTTCTGGTCGTGAAGACTGTGTCTGCGGCATTTGGCTGGATCTCATGTCTGGTTGTGAATATTGAGTCCTAGTTTGCTCACTTCGATGTACCTCAGGAGTAGTCCTAACGTTTGCAGGATTTGGATTTCTCGACCCCGAAGGAGCCACTTGCGGTCTAGCTTGACTTTCTCGGGTAGGAGTTAGAACACGACTTCTACCATCTTCAAATGGTCTAGATTCAAATGAACGAGATTCTTGAGCCGGACTGTTTGATCTTACGGTTCCTCGATCAGATCTGTTTGTTGGAGTATCTAAATTTCCAACGCTTGAATTTGCAGATCTCGAGCTGTTGGAAACTGATCGATCTGTAGCTTGACTCCTTGATGATCTTGCTTCATTTGCATTGAGCACTCGAGTTGGTCTTGCTTCCGCATTTCGACTCCTGCTATTTTCAAGCTCTGGACGGTAGAGGCTGATAGAGTTTCTAGAGACTGCTGCTCTTCCTGCTCGGTCGGAGCCTTGTACTTGATAGACAGGAACTGATCTGTTGGTTACTCGCTCGATCTCTCTTCGATTTGGACCAGCCACATATCGATTATCGTTATAGATTACAGTATTATTGATAATCGTGGTTTGATTATAAATTCGCACTCTATTACGATATGGGGCATAGTAGCGGTGCGCATAGTGATGATAGATGCGGTTTCTAGGGATAAATACGAAGTAAGAGCTTGGTAAATAACCTACGTTTAAGGAGAAGCCAGGAGCCAAAGGAGCCCAACCGTAATATCCACCACCAGTTCTCCAGTTTACCCAAGCCGGTCCCCAATCATAGTCAGGAACCCAAGCCCAACTTTGGTAGTAATTATCGAAATACCAACGTCCATAATGGAAAGGTGCCCAACCCCAATCGTAGTAGGAAACCCAGGTATTGCCATAGGAGGTCATTGCCCAGTGGCCATTTGAACCGTAAGGATGGAATCCTTGCTCTGCAAAAGGAAGCCAAATGTATCCAAGATTTTGATCTTGAACCCAGTCTCCATAAGGAGCCAACTCATCATAAAACACTTGGAAAGAAACCCCAGGAAAAGGATTGGCTTCAGCCTTATTCAAGCTTGTTAAACCAACGCTTAAGAGTAAAGCCAGTAGGGCTCTTTTCCAATTTTTGAAGTCTTGCGCTTTCATAGTTTTTGTGGTTAAAGTGAGAAATAGGTGGCTTATGGCTTTTTTTTTCAGTTTCCTTCAGTTAGGTAGATGCAGGTTTTATCAAAAAGGATGCATCAATACTAAAACTAAAATCGAGCCAAAGCATCAATCTTATTTAAAATAAATGCTTTGTAAGTTTCCAAAACGGAGATAATTTTAATAAGGTTATTTAAAAGCCTTAATATTTGATTAAGATTATCGAATTTAATTAACGATTAATTAAAAAATTATACTAAGATTTTTTGATGCAAGTTTTTTATTTAGAAAGTAATCCGGGCAAATCAAAAAAATAAAAGGAAGTGAGCCTGAAAAGCGGGGCTTTCAGAAAAAAGTCAGAAATTCCATTTCAAAAATATCCACATGAAAAATTTCTTTCGTTTTTTTCCAATTGTTGCTGTCGGTCTGATCACAAGTTTGGTTTTTGCTTTTAGCAGTCCTAAGGAACCTTCCCTTAAGGAAATGTTTGTAGAAAGTTTCTTGATCGGTGCGGCCCTGAATAACCAGGAAGTGAATGGCAAGGAAGTACGGGCATTCCCGGTTTTGGAGCTACATTTCAATAGCATCAGTCCAGAAAATGGGTTGAAATGGATCAAAGTTCATCCCGAGCCGGAGCAATACGATTTTGATTATGGAGATCAATATGTCGCCTTGGGTGAAAAATTAAATGTCTTTGTGGTGGGACATACCCTGGCATGGCATCAGCAGGTACCTGATTGGGTGTTCGAAAAAACAGATGGAAGCCCAAAGACAAAAGCGGAATTACTTAAAACTCTTGAAGATCATATCGAAACGGTAGTAGGTCGATACAAAGGCAAAATCCATGGCTGGGATGTAGTCAATGAGGCTATTCAGGATGATGGTGAATTCAGAAAATCCAAATGGTTTGAAATTACCGGAGTGGATTTTATCAAAACAGCTTTTCGCAAAGCGAATCAAACAGATCCAAATGCAGAACTTTATTACAATGATTACAATGTTTTTAATCCAAAAAAGCGAGCTGCAATCCTAAAATTGGC
The DNA here is from genome assembly GCA_017858365.1 of Algoriphagus sp. Lineage (GTDB taxonomy): Bacteria > Bacteroidota > Bacteroidia > Cytophagales > Cyclobacteriaceae > Algoriphagus. Next base: position 9,347 of record JAFMBQ010000043.1, read on the forward strand.
CACAGAAATGCGAGCCGAAGGAATCCGAATCGATGGAATCGGTATGCAAGGACACTACATGTTGCGAAGTCCTGCGATTCAAGAAATCGAAAAAGGAATTATTGAAATCCACGAAGCAGGATTCAAAGTGATGATCACGGAGTTGGATGTCGATGTGCTCAAGCGACCAAAAGATGCGATAGGTGCAGATTTATCGAAAACTTATGCTTTTCAGAAGGAGTACAACCCCTACGCAGCTGGACTTCCTTCGGAAATAGAAAAGGAGTTGAGTCAGCGATACCAGGATATATTTAAGCTTTACTACCGACATCGGGATAAGATCAGCCGTGTCACTTTTTGGGGAACTCATGATGGGGCCAGTTGGCTGAACAACTGGCCAGTCAGAGGCAGGACAAACTATCCTTTACTGTTTGATAAGGATTTTAAGCCAAAGACTCAGCTATTGGAAGCTATTCGTGAAAAGATAGGATCCTCATCCTAGCAGGCTTCTACTCTCTTTTTTTCATCACCAAACTATCTGCTGGATAGGTTGCTGCAAGCATGGCCATTTGCGATTTGGACCAGTCTATAATTTCTTGTCGTTGGTCTTGGCTTAAATTTGCCTCCGAGTGAAGTCCGAAGTTGGTGTAATCTTCCAATGGCATTTCACCTTCCTCCACCATTTCAATAACTTCTTCCAATTTATGGTTTTGAACTGCCAGCGGTAGCTTTGTAAATGTTGAGAAGTTCAAGTGTCTTTTACCGTCTACGATATGATCATTCAACCAATATCCAACTGGTTCGATATTGCTGTACCAAGGATAGACGGTACTATTGGAGTGACAGTCATTACACGCACTTTTGAAGATAGTCTGAATGTTATCCGGAACATCATAGCTTTTTGAAATATCGAAGGTTAGGTCGTTACTGGTATTTTTCTCGTAGGGAATAAACTGTATTCCGATTAGTAGAATCAAAACGGCGATGGAGATTTTCTTTAGCATGGGTCTGGGATTTTTTTATGAACTTAAATTTAATTCAATTTTGGCTTAGTTTTCTTAATACTCTCTTAAGAATTACAATTAGCCTTTTTGACTGAATTAATTGATATTAGTTTAATATTAATTCGAAAAAACTCGACTAAACAAAATTTTTGAGCCATGCTTTTGGTATTTACTTCGGATGAACTTGAACGATTAGCAAAGAGGTTTTCAGCTAGAAAGCTCAGTATAGAATTTATTGGAGGCAATCAGCTTAAGGTAAAAGTCTCCCAATTGAGTATTAAACTTTTATTGGAAGAAGTTCAGCCAAGAAGATTGACTTTCAGCTTTAAAATGAACGCCTTAATCAGTTTTTTTGCAGATCGGTTCATTCACCTTGAAAAGCCAGGATTAATTTGGGATAAGGAGTCAGATCGGATTCACTTGGATTTTGATAAAATGCCACAAGATGATAAAACCAAGGATTTCTTCGTCAGACAGCTGATCATCGACGATAAGAAAATGATTATTGAATTCGATCTGTATCAAAAACCAGAAAAATAAGTCTGACGAGCATTAGTCGATTCTTATTTTGGTTAATTCATCCATTACCCAATTGGTCCTTGCTGCTGAGCTTCCTGTACTCGGGCAACTATCTGTTCCAAGTAAATCTCCGACTATGGTTTCGATCAATGGTTGCTGAATATGCTTAGGGAGTTCAAAACTGAATTTCTCGGCTTTTTTACCATCAACTTCTAAAAGAAACTCACCTTTACCAAAGGTTTCGAAACTGATTTTTCCGGTACTTCCATAGATTTGGATTTGATCTATTCTCGAATTCACAGCACTGGTAAAGCACCAATTCCCACTGCCTAAAATCCCGTTTTCAAACACAAAATTACCTACTACAATATCCTCAGCATCATACGCTTTTCCCTGATTACTGCTGAATCCAGAAGCGTGTTTAATTTTACCAAAAAAGAAATCCAACAAGTCGATCTGATGAGAAGCCAAATCAAAAAAGTAACCACCGCCTGCGATTTCAGGATCGATTCGCCAGTTTTCCTCAGATCCTGCCACTAGCCCCGGATTCAAAGCTTCTTTAAGATCAATATGGACAGTTCGAATCTCACCAATGGCACCCGCATCCATCAGTTCTTTAATTTTCAAAAAATGGGGAAGTCTTCTCCGATAATAAGCTACGTATAGCGGAACCTGAAGCTTTTCACAAACCCGGACCATTTCTTGGCATTCCACATAAGTTCTTGCCATGGGTTTTTCAACATAAACAGGTTTTCCGGCTTTTGCAGCCAAAGTGCAAAGCTCAAGATGCCCATTTGGAGGAGTAGCAATATAGATTGCGTTGACTTCGGGATCGTCGATTAGTTGCTGCGCATCATCGTACCATTTTGGAACCTGATGTCGAGCTGCATAGTCTTTCGCCTTTTCCCCATTGCGACGCATTACTGCCACAATTTCGCTATTCGGGATCACTTGCATTGCTGGAGCAGATTTTACCTCACATACATTTCCTACACCTAGGATTCCCCATCGGATTTCCAAATCGGCTATTTTTTTCATGGTTTTTCTATTTCTCGGATTAAAATAAAGCCTTTTACATTTACTAAGGTCAACTCTTCATCGGCTATTCTCGCATTTATTGTCTCAAAAAATAAAATGAATTCCAACTCTTCCGAAACAAATTCAAATCTCATGTCATCCCAATCAACTGAATTGGTGTAGTCCCTGTGGGTGAGTTGCAACTCTTTAATGAAGTCCTTCAGATCGATTGGAATTTCTTTTTCTACATCCTGAATTACGAGGATAGATTCATTTTTAAGGTCTAAGCGAACACGATAATCCCCATCTCCCTCAATTCCTTTTTCAGTTCTGTCTGTTTCAAATTTGTGTAACTGGTCAAATCCTTTGATCGAGTAGCTGAAATCCCCTAAGGCCTGGAAATTTAAATCTTTGACACTTCCATCAAGTTCATCCAGTGCGTAAGAAGGAAGAAATTTCAATCCTATGGTTTCAATAACCAACTCATCCCAATCCATGCTGGGAATGTTAGATTTTGAATTGATTAACGAGGTCTCCATTACGGATTTCAAATCCTGGTCAAACCAGGGTTCCAAGTCCTGCAATCCATGATAGTCGCTTAGATATTGAATAATCGAATTCACTTCTTTCAGGGAGTTATTGTCGAAATTAATTTTTGGAGCTTCTTTTTCGGGTTTAATAGCTCCCTTTTCTGTGACTTCCCATTGGGTTTCCTGTACAATTTTTCCATCTACCAATAACCCATTTTCTTCCAAAACGAGAGTCAAGCGATTGACTTGGATCAGCTTGCTCAGGCTAAACATTCCCCAAGGACCGAAAGATGAGAAAATCATAAACATTGCCAACGAGATCGGGATGACTTTAATGTCCTTTTTTCCGAAGGTGAAATAGATCGCTATAAAACATAGCCAAATACCAAGAAGGGCGATAATATATCGATTCACCGTCAACCCATAATCTTCTATTCTGATCCCAATAGCAAGAAAAAGTAGAATAATAAGTGGAAAAAGGAGAATGTAAAAAGCCTTGTAAAAGAGTTTGATCCAGCCGCTTTCTTTGAATTCTTGGTAAGGGAAAAGTAACAGGTTGGTGAAAATGCCAAGGACGGAAATGGCTATGATCATATAGCTCACGATTCCCTGAGGCCAGTCCCAGGTTAGGATGATTTTCCCACCATAGACGTAAAGTATCAAAAGGTAGCAAAGCAAAAGTGGGATCAGCACAAATTGGGTAAATACCCGAATTCCTCTGGGATAATCTTCGGAGGAGAATTCTTGCTTGAATTCCAAAGGGACCCCAGCTAGGAAAAACCAAGTATTAAAGACTCCAACGGTGAAAAAAAAGAGTTGCGCGAAAGTTTTGGGATCAATATCGGCATCAAAAAGTGCCATGATAGCAAGAAGGGCGAATAAAATCCCCAAGAATATAACGGCAGAATAGAGCGCTCCTAAAACCAAACGAAGAAATAGACCCTTGTTGTAATTCCAGAAACCGAGCTGATCTTTACTTTTGGAAAAGGGCAGAATTGCGACGAAAAGATGGATTGTCAGATTGTAGGTCAAGTATCTGATGTATGGAACACGGTTAGTGTCGAAGCTGAATTCTTCGGGAAAGCTCCAGTAAATCAATCCAAGAAATAAAATCCCACCTAGTTGAATTAAGCCACGTGTTCTTGTACCTAGCTGACGAATCTCGGAGAGGATTTGGAGGCAGAAAAAAAGAGGGATGCCTAATGCTAGCGTGAGGAGAAGATTGACAAGCCTAAGTTGCTCTTCAAATAGCTCTAATTCCACCAGATAGATGGCGATCATCGAACCAATCAGCCCAGAAGTAACACTGAGTGGAAATCGACGAAAGGTTCGGCCTGCTTCAATTGCAACGTTGGAAAGTGACGGGAATTTCATGGCACATGAATTTTGGAAGTAAAAGGTAAAAAAAAATGACGGGATCCGGAGGTGAGAAAATTAGTGATTTTGAATTGAGTTGAAAACTAAAGTTGGCTAAACTAAAAAAGATTGAACCCTGTTACTACTTCAAGTCTTCCGACTTATTTTTTTAGTTGAGCCATTATTTAGAATGACTTTTGATGATTTATTGCCATTTTTTCTGCTAGAATGGATATCCGATGGCAAAGTTGAAATTGAGGTTTTCCCTTCGCCAAGTTTTACTAGCGATATCCCATGAATTGCTCCATCGCTCTCCCTCAATCAAATATGGATATCTCAATGGCGTCGCCAAATCAAACCGAATTACAAAAAATTGAACATCGACGCGCAGTCCAACTCCTGTCCCGACGGCCAGCTCGTTGGTCCAATCCTTACTAAACTTTCCTCCCGGAAGAGCGGCATTTTCATTCCAAAGCCAAATATTTCCAGCGTCCATGAAAAGTGCTCCTTTGAGAAAAGAAAATATGGGGAAACGATATTCTACATTTCCTTCCAATCTGATATCACCTGACTGATCAAAAAATGAGCTTGTGCTGGTCTGGTCTGGTTGATAAGAACCCGGTCCGATGGATCTAATTCTAAAAGCTCGAACACTATTAGGTCCTCCTGAGAAAAACTGTTTGATGTAGGGTAATGAAAGTGAATTTCCAATAGGTATTCCGACTCCAGCCAAAAATCTTGTCGCGATAATGTGTTCCTCTGCCGGCCTGAAATAGTAGCGGAGATCTAAGTCTACTTTTGCATACTGGGCATATTCGAGTCCTAAAAGTTTCCCCGACTCGGAGTTAGTCAAATTACTTAAGCCATTGAGTAAATTTCCAGCTACATCCAACCCAGTTCCGATAAATACACCGTGTCGCCTGGTCTGGTCGATAAGCTTGTTATAGTTGAATAGGTAATTGACCCCTACAATAAAGTTTTGCTCGAAGCTACGTCTTAGGAAAGGGTTTTTATCAAGGATGTCTTCAAATTCGGGACTAGTTTGAGTTTGGTTGACAAGGTTGATACTGATCGGATTGAGCTCATGATAGACCCATCGATTTGCATTCCAGAAGTAGCCATAGTTGGCCGATAAGGTGTTTAAGCGATATAATCCACCTCTACTTAAATATTCAAATCCCAAACTCATTTTGGTTTTTGGTACTGAATAGCTGAGTTTTTCTTTGATAGGGACAAAAAAGATCACCCGAGGAAAGATTAGCTCGCCTTTAATGCCATATTCAAATGACTTCAAGTTTGATCGATCTCCTCCGCCAATTTGGAACTCGTAGCCAACTCTGGTGGATAAGTTAAAAGTCTCTCCACCGTTGAAAAGATTTCTATTTCGAAAGGTTAAATTCAATGCAGGACCAGCGAAATTATTTGATTTAGAGACTCCAAGTAATTCTGCTCGAAGAGATCTCCGGGTCATTGGGGATAGGAAAAAATTAGCCTCAAGATTGCCAAGCGAATCACCTATTTCCAATTCGTCATATCGGAGATTTACAAACTTATAATTTCCGATCGAGCTGAGCCGGTTTGTGGAAAGGCTGGAGAGATTTGGATCATAGTTCTGGCCTTTTTCGATTAGAATGTATTCATTCAATAATTCAGGTTTGAATACCAAGTTTCCCTGAATAAAATTTTTCGAGTCAATGACTGTGGTATCCAGTTTTTCAGCACTTTCATTGATGGAATAATTAGGAAAGACGTTGATTCTTGTGATTTCGTAAGGAAAAATTGATTTTTCTGGCACATCTTTCTTTAATCGTAAGAAAAGATTGAATTTTCTCAAACTGACTGAAACATTGGTGTCCGCCTCGAATATGAGGTATTCACTGTTGAAGTTATAATAACCGCGATTTTTGAGTGCCTTATCAATCCGATCTCGTTCTACCTTTAATGAGTTTAAATCAAATCTGCTGGCAGAGTCTAATTTACTTTCTTCGATCGTTGATCGAATCTGCTGATAGATCGGTAGCGAGTCTAGTTCTATTTGATATTCCAATAACGTGTATGGGGTGCTCACTTTAGCTACGTAATTCACTGAGGCAAATTGGTCACCCTGATTTATTTTTGAGATTATCGAGCTGTAAAAAAATCCTCGATTCTCGAGTCGGTTTAGGATCAAATCTTCAGTGTTTTTGATATTTACCGCACTGAAATAAACCGGTTCCTCGCCAATCTTCTTATTCAAAAATCGGTTGATGAATCCAGGCTTCTCTTTTTGATTTTTATAGTACGCCCAAAGCCCTATCCGCATTCCCAGAATCTTGCTATTGGGCTCAGGTCGGAGGAGTTCATTGAGTTCTGAACTGATTTCTTTGATGTCCTCGATTTTGGTTTCTGTTTCCAGTTTGAGTTCAGAACCCGTGTACAGCTGCTCATTTTCAGGGATATACTTCTTTACCGAACAGCCGAAAATCGTGCTGAGACAGATTATTGCACTTAAGGATATGTTTCGTCTAGTACTCATCCTTCAGCAGATCATTATTATTTTCAGTTCTTTTCTTGGCTTTCTTTTTTCCAGACTTGTTATCCAGTTCATCGATCGGATTACTTTTAATTTCAAGTTTCGGATCGATTGGATTTTCCCAAAGCTGTCTAAAACTGTTGAATTCCCTGTTAAAAACAACTCCTAAACCGGTCACTATTAATTGGCCATCAATTACACTTTCAAATTGATTTTTTCTAAAAGCTCGAATCTTAAATCGGCCATCTTCAGTCAGCGTATATTCGATGCTCACATTTCCCAAAATCGCGCCGGCATCCTGACTAGTCTGTGACTTGCCTTCGACATCAAACTGGCTACCAACCTGTACGGTCAATCGATCATTGAAGAGTGTTTGCTGGGCGCTGACATTGAGCTCAGTTTGAGATTTGCCAGCCTGACCATTGGTATAGCTATCGACTTCAAATCCTACTTCAAACCCTGAATCTCCAAAGAGTTGATTGGAAAAGTTGTTTAATTGATCGGAGAGAAGTTGGCTTACGCTATTTCGAGCCAATGCTTCTGTACCTCCGCTTGATCCATCCGAACCTCCTGAAGGAAAGAAGCGATTTAGAACCAGAAGCGAAAATACTTGACGGTTGAGTTCGGCTTCCTGCTCTCCCAGCTGTCGAACTTGCGAGTAAACATTCCCTCCAAATTCTCCACGCTCATCTTCTGGCATGTCTAGGCCGAAAGTGATCACAGGCTTGA
>JAFMBQ010000458.1 GCA_017858365.1 Algoriphagus sp.
ATTCCATATGACCTATAAAAATCAAATTATAAACACATGAAAAATTTATTCGGACTTCTCTGCTTTTTAATTCTCTCCACTTCCCTTGGATATTCCCAGGAATACTTCCCTCCAAAAGGAATTTGGCAAACCAAAAGCCCTGCCGAAATGGGTTTGAATGCAGCTAAAATCCAAGAGGCAATAAACTTTGCCATTACTCATGAGAGTGATGCAAATCCCAATTTGAAAATCGCTCATTATGAAAGTGCTTTCGGGAGAGAGCCTTTTGGCTATCCCGTAGGACCGATGAAAACTCGAGGCCCTGCTTCTGGATTGATTATTTACAAAGGAATGGTCGTGGGTCAATGGGGTGACCCAGCACGGGTAGACTTGACATTCAGTGTGGCAAAAAGCTTTCTCTCCACTACTGCTGGATTAGCCGTAGAAGAAGGCCTGATCAAAAGTGAAATGGATCTGGTCTACCCATATATGGCACCGATCTATCCTTACGATCCGATAAAATCCATGATGAATAAAGCAGATCATTTTGATCAAGAAGATGTTTTTGACCTTTTCGCTACCGAGCACAACCGTAGCATTCGCTGGAATGATTTGCTGAGACAAACCTCCGATTGGGAAGGTTCACTTTGGGGCAAACCTGACTGGGCAGACCGTCCTTCTGAGGGTGTAGGTCAAAAGCGCGCTCGTCCGCAAACTGCTCCAGGTGAAGTGTATGAATACAATGATACCCGGGTAAATGTACTTGCTTTGGCACTATTGAACGTTTGGCGAAAGCCACTTCCACAAGTGTTAAAAGATAAAATAATGGATCCTATTGGGGCAAGTGATACTTGGAGATGGACTGGATATGAAAACTCTTTCGTAATTCTCGATGGTCAAATCATCCAATCTGTAAGTGGAGGCTCACATTGGGGAGGGGGCATGATGCTTTCTGCTTGGGATCAAGCACGATTTGGCTATCTCACGCTTCACAATGGCAAGTGGAAAGGAACACAATTGATCCCTGAAACTTGGATCGATAAATCAAAAACGGCTACCCCTGCAAATCCAGGCTATGGCTTCATGAATTACTTTCTTAACTATGATCAAAAATTCATTCCAGCAGCACCAAAGTCTGCTTTTTCACACATTGGTGCAGGCACGAATATGGTCTATGTAGATTCTGAAAATGACCTAGTCATCGTAGCACGATGGATTCCGAATGGAGACATCAATGAGTTGGTTAGATTGGTGTTGGAGGGTTTAAGCAATATCAATTAACCTCAAAAGTTCATTGGTCACCTCTTTTGTGGAGGCAGTTCCTCCTAAATCTCTGGTTAAAACTTTAGCCTCAAAGGTTAGCTGCTCGATCTGTTGCATCAACAGGTCTGCTGCTTGTCGCTCTCCCAAATGTTCAAGCATCATTTGAGCAGTCCAAAAACTGGCAATAGGGTTTGCTATGTTTTTACCAGCAATGTCAGGTGCAGACCCATGGACGGGCTCAAACATGCTTGGAAACTTCTTTTCTGGATTAAGATTAGCCCCTGGAGCAATACCCAACCCACCTACCACTGCAGGACCTAGATCAGATAAAATATCTCCAAATAAATTGCTCGCTACCACCACATCGAACCAGTCAGGATGCTGGACAAATTGCGCACAAAGAATGTCGATATGAAATTTGGATTGCTCTATTTCTGGGTACCGTTTACCTATTGCTTCAAATCTTTCGTCCCAATACTTCATGGTATGGATAATCCCGTTTGATTTAGTAGCACTAGCCAATTTTTTACCCCGCTTACCTGCCAAATCAAATGCATATTCCATCACCCTATCTACCCCCATTTTAGTAAATATAGATTCTTGAATAACAGTTTCGAATGGTGTTCCTTCATGGATTTTTCCACCAACGCTAGAATATTCTCCTTCATTATTCTCCCTGACTATCATGAAATCAATATTCCCAGGATTCCTAAGTGGGGATTGAATTCCCTTTAATAAACGGACAGGTCGGATATTGATGTATTGTTGAAATGATCTTCGAATAGGAATCAATAAACCCCATAAAGAAACATCATCGGGAACTCCAGGAAAACCGACAGCTCCTAGAAAAATAGCATCCGAATCGCTTAATCGGTTAATTCCATCATCAGGCATCATTTTACCTGATTTTTTATAAAGTTCACATGAATAATCATAAGGAACATATTGAAATCCAAAACCACATTTAGCACTCAATGCATCCAACACATCTAAAGAGGCTGGAATAACTTCATTGCCTATTCCATCACCCGGAATCACTGAAATTTTGTATTTCATTGGTTCTAATTTATGAGTTGCTTGAATAAAGTCTTGAACTCTGGCGACTGATACATTCCTTCACCGTCATGACCTATTCCGTTTACGATTACCTTCTTGTGCTTGTGAATTCCTGGATAAGATAGCTCCATGTACTTAAACATATTTTCTCCTCGCTTAAACCTAGAGGCACCCTGTACTTGGTTTTCACAATCCGTAGTATTCAATGTAGGATCCGCCTGATTTCCATTTCCTAAAAGGTAAGTAACCTTTCGGTCGACGAATAGTGCATTGTATGCAGTGTCACTAATTCCTGTTAAAAAAGATGGGGTCGAATTGTAACCAAGCGGCCAAATCCTATAGGCTGGACAATCGCTAGGAGTGTACAATTGATTACTTGATTCATTTATTCGTTGCCCATCAGGGTAATAGAAGAACTGAGAATTGGCAACCACGTATTCAAAGTCAATCAAAGGATAAGCAGCTTCGGATTTATTGGATGCTGAAAAAACATGGGTGAACGCTGCACCTGAGGAATGGCCAGTTATAATTATTTTCTTTAAAACCGGGAATTTTGTCTTATCTCCTAGCTGATCAATTAAATCATCGACAGCTTCAAATGAGCTTAATATATTTGAATTTGAAGAAGGGCTACCTCTTCTCCAGTTGGTACTGGGCCAATAAAAATCATCGGAAGATCCTGTGGAATTACTTCTGAAAAATGGTGCAATGAGTATGGTTTTATCGGATAAAGATTGTGATTGCAAGCTATTTGTCATGTAAGAAAAATAATTTTCCGGATCATGACTAGCTCCATGAACTACAATTACGGCATGTGTTAAATTTTCCCAACTTGCTTTTTCTTCATAAATGGGATAGTTGCTGTAAAACTCAAAAGTTCCTTTTCCAGTACTTCCTTGTAACTCGACACTCCGCAAACAGTCTCCCGTTGAAGTGCATGGAGCCATCGATCGAATGACATTATCTGCTGCGGTAGACAGCTCATAACTTTTCGAGGCCGCTAGTATTTCTCCATTCAATCCAATGGGGTTTTCTGAAAGCGTGACCGTATAATTAGTTGAATAGTCTAATACGGCATCTATAGTGACTTTAGTAGATGCGTTAGAGAGATCAATCGTGTAATTCACTTCACCAGATGAAGACCTCCAAGAAAAAGATGACCTGAAATTATTCGCATCGATAGCTGATGAAAAAACGAATACAAGTTTAGTCTCCGCCAGTACTTCAAGGGTTGAAGCCGAAAGATTTGCACCATTTATGGAGGCAGAGAGAATGGAAATAGTCTTTGGCGTTGGGGCTTCATCCGAACCACAGCCTAAAAGTAAACCTATAAGAAATAGGTAACTAAGATAGAATCGCTTGATCATATAAGTTAAGAATCAGAGAAGAAGCAAGCCCCTTCTCTGATCTTTAGAAGTTAAAGTTTATTGACAAAAACCATATGGACAACTTGAACTAGAATTACTAGCAGCGCCAACCGAACAGCCAGCACCGGCGTAACTCC
>JAFMBQ010000459.1 GCA_017858365.1 Algoriphagus sp.
ATATAATCCTCGAAGAAAAGTTTCTTTTTAAAAGAAAAATCACTGGAGATGATTTTTTAATTCCTTGAATATTAATTGGATTACTTTGCCGATAGGCTTTTTCGAATTTAAAAAATTAAAGTGTATGAACTTTGCACAAGTCATTTAGATTTAACAAACCCGCTATGAAAACGAATAGGATCATAATTATTGCTGTATGTGCAGTCATATTCTTAGCCTTAGGATCGATCTGGTTCTTTAACCAGCGAAGGTCTGATCTGTCAGATGAACTGCAAGCTACATTGACTGGGGGGACCTCCGCGGCACTAGTTGATTCAGATTATTCCAAGGAGATTCAGAGTATCTACGCTGATAGAGAATATATTGAAATCTGGCTTTTAAATGGTCGCCTATCTAAAATCGGGGAGGAAATGCTCGCTTACATCGAGGGTTCGAAATTTGATGGATTACAGCCTGAAGATTATAATCTGATTCAAATCTATAATATGTCAACTGATCCGGAGAGAAAGAATAAGAAGTTTCGGAATCTTTCCTCTGATGAAAAGGTAAATCTTGAGCTTTTGCTCACAGATGGATTTTTCAATTTAGCTCAAGACATTGAAAAAGGTAAAGTTGATCCATCGTCACTTGATCCTAACTGGAAATTTGAGGAGAAAAAAAGTGAGGTAAATTATTCCGAGATACTGGCTGAAATTGCAAATGGGAAATCCATCGCAACCACTTTTTTGAAGCTATACCCAAGTTCAAAATTGTATGGTCAAGGAAAAAAAGCAATTGAGAATTTATATGAAATACAAAAAAATGATACACTGACTTGGAGCTATGAGGCAGTGGAAGGAGCTATTGATGTGGGACAACTTCATGCGGCTATTCCCGCTATTCGAAAGCGATTGATCTTTTGGAACTTTTTGAAACCCTATGAAATGGAAGACCCAACACTTTTTGACTCCACGATGCTAGTTGGGTTAAAAAAATATCAGGAATCAAATGGAATGAATCCAGATGGAGTGATCGGATCCTTAGTTGCTGAGTCACTTAATAAATCACAACAAGACTTGATTGATATTGCGTCTATTAATATGGAGCGGCTCAGATGGATGCCGGAGCTTGATTGGGATCAAGAAATGGTATTGGTGAATATTGCGAACTACCAGTTGGATTTTATGAAAAAATCTGACACCACCTTTTCAGCAAAAGTAATTGTAGGTAAAGAATACAATGAGTCACCGACTTTCACTGCACCGATGAGTTACATCGCATTTAGCCCGTATTGGAATATTCCATCTTCTATCACGCATGATGAAATTATACCTGCTGTCCAGAAAGACAAAAGTTATTTGAGTAAAAAGAATATGGAAGTTGTAACCGGAGACGGAGAACTTCTGAATATGAAAAATGTGGATTGGAACTTAAAAAGCGGAGAAAATTTCCCCTATTTAATTCGACAAAAACCAGGTGGAGATAATTCATTAGGCTTGGTCAAATTTATGTTTCCCAACGAATACAATATTTACATTCACGATACACCCGCCCGCAGTCTTTTCGATCGTGAATCCAGAGCATTAAGTCATGGTTGCATTCGAATCCAAAATCCAGATCAATTTGCGAAAATCTTGCTCAATGATAAGTCTTGGACCGACGAAAAAATCCAAAAAGCTATGCATCAAGAAACTGAGGAAGTGGTGAAATTGGATCGGGAAATCCCAGTTGTGATAGTGTATATGACTTTCTGGGCTGATCGAGATGGTAAGGCGAATTTCAGATCAGATGTCTATAATCGAGATGAAGCGCTCTTGAACGCTCTAAGAAGCAAAAATTCAAGGCTTGCTCAGAATTGATTGCTTCAGGTAATTGTCATCATTACCAAAAATAAAAAGTAAGGATCCGTCTTTTATCAAATCAATTACTTCCGAAGATAGCTCAGTAGGTAAAGCTGGGCATCCGAGGCTCCTCCCTAGTCGGCCATTGATTTTCGCAAAAGCCTCACTGGCATAATCTGCTCCATGAATGACAATAGCTCGATTTCTGGCTTGATCGTTGATACCTTTTTCAAGGCCATCTAATCTGAGCGAATAGCCATGTTTACCGTTGTAAGTTTCTCCAGTCTTATAAAACCCAAGACTACTTTGGAATGACTCTGGTTGATTAGAAAATTTGTTAGCCATTAATTCTCCAGAGTTTCTGCCATGAGCTACAACCGAGTTGAGAAGTATTTTCTTTTCGTTTACGTCAATTATCCAAAGCCTTCTTTCTGTAGAAGGCAGGCTAAAATCAATAATAGTAAGCAGGGGTGACTTTAACTCTTCATCCATTTTCTCCCAACCTGCGTAAGCTAATTCGAAGATCTCTGCTGATGGCAATTCTCCATCCGAATTAATTAGGGTTAAGTAGATTTCAGAATTGGCATTATTTTCATGCGCTGTTGAAGTAGGAATAACCTCAATAGAATCAATCGTAGAAAAGCTATTTAATAAAAGTAATACTGAGAAGAAGAAAGAAAGTGAACCCATAATGGAGTGATTAGTACAAATATAAGGCTAGAAATTTCCCCGGAAGCTTATTTAGCTTTGAGACTTGTGATAAAGATCAAATAATCCCTATTCCTTTGAAATGAACCTTTGGAATGCTAAAGTTGGTTTAAAAGAGTACATGTTTTAAACGAGAGATGTGCGCCAATTATTATTCTGTATTTTTACAAGTATTGACCAGAAAACAATTCGTTGAATAGCAAGGGTTTAAACTTTTTGTTTAATGAATTTTAATAAAAATTAAACAAAATATTAAAAACAGGGTTCAACCTCCAATGAAAGTATCCGTATTCAGAAAAGAGCATTTCAATGCTGCGCACAGATTAAATAATTCTTCTTGGAGTGAAGAGAAGAACAAGGCTGTTTTTGGGAAGTGCAATAATCCCAATTACCATGGACATAATTATGATTTGTTTGTGGAATTGATTGGTGAAATTGATCCAGACACTGGTTATGTCTATGACATGAAAATCTTGAGCGACCTGATTAAGGAACACGTATTAAATAAATTTGACCACAAAAATTTAAACTTGGATACCGATGAATTCAATCAACTTAATCCTTCCGCTGAAAATATTGCAGTGGTTATTTGGAATATTTTGAGAGAAAAAATTGATCGGAAATTCGAATTAAAGATTCGACTTTATGAAACAGAAAGAAACTTTGTTGAATACAATGGGAATTAAGATTTCCAACTCTTCTTTTGAAGAAATAGGAGAAGAGCACGTAGGGACCTCATTCGAAACTCCTCTAAGAGAAGATGCATTTGAAATGGATGATGAGCTCAAAATTGAATTAATAGAAAAGCATTTTCGTGAGATTATGCACATCATGGGATTGGATCTTACCGATGACAGCCTAAAAGGCACGCCACATCGCGTTGCTAAGATGTATGTTAAAGAGGTTTTTAGTGGATTAAATCCCAAAAATAAGCCTGCTGCGAAGCTTTTTGAAAACAAATATAAATATAATGAAATGCTCGTGGAGAAGGACATTACGTTCCATTCCCACTGCGAACATCATTTCGTGCCAATTTATGGTAAAGCTCACGTTGCTTACATCTCAACTGGTGATGTGATCGGACTTTCTAAAATCAACAGAATTGTCCAATATTATTCGAAGCGACCTCAAGTACAAGAACGTCTTACAATGCAAATTGGAAACGAATTGAAAGAGGCCTTGGGCACAGAAGATGTAGCGGTGATCATGGATGCTTATCACATGTGTGTGAGTTCTCGTGGTGTTCAGGATACGAATAGC
>JAFMBQ010000460.1 GCA_017858365.1 Algoriphagus sp.
TCGCGGGTAAACTCAAATTCGACTACCCACTATATTCCACCTAGAGCCAAGAAAAAGCTCCGATGATTCCATCGGAGCTATGAAATACTATTTATTCAACCCCTCTATTGGGGGAGCACCATTTACTTTTAAGCGTTCTAACAAATTCGGGATAGTAGTGTCTATCATTGTT
Organism: Algoriphagus sp.; assembly: GCA_017858365.1. Lineage (GTDB taxonomy): Bacteria > Bacteroidota > Bacteroidia > Cytophagales > Cyclobacteriaceae > Algoriphagus. The sequence goes on from JAFMBQ010000460.1 coordinate 173, forward strand.
TTCAGTGACGCAGCAATTGGCGCATGTTCTGTTTTTCCTGCTGCTAAAGCTGCCTTTTGCATGCCCGTTGGTCCGTAAGTCCCCTGAGCCCCAGAACTTGCTGCTCCTAATCGATCAAATAATGTTGGCGGCATAGCATCGAAGATTTCTCGTTGAGCAAGATTTCCATTGATTTGTGATTCTAATTCTAAGAGCTTCATCTCTGCATCATAGAGGTCTTTCATCAACGAAGCATCTGATTTATCTGATCTGGATAAAGCAACTTGCATCGCTTTTATATTTTTTGTGGCCTTTTCCAATTCGCTGTTCGTAGTCATCAATCCATTCATAAATGATTGTAAATCTCCACGGAAGGCTTTGATCTCAGCGATAGATTTGCCGGGCAATGCTCCTTCACGAAGCGGTTTTACTTCAAACGAAACCGATTCCCCAAGTTTTGTAAGCTCTCCATTTTTCTGAAGTTCGAGTGAAGCGGTATAGGTTCCTGGCAATGCATTCATTGATCCCCAGCCACTTTGATCGGGAGCGTCTGGTTTAATAATTCCTTGACTTGCCATGGAAAGATCCCAGTTCGTTCGATGAAATCCAGCAGCAGTATTGGCCTTTACTCGCTGTACCAGCTTACCCTCTGAGTCCAAAATCACCAAGTGGATCTCTGGAGTTTTTTCCCGAAGTTCTGTTTCCATTGCCTCGAATCCAGGAAAAGGGATTGCTTGACCTTTCATTTCCTTTTCCTTTTTCTGCCGTTCGGACTTTGCGGTTTCTACGCCTTCTTTGATGAAATAGGTGAAAGTCACTCCGAATTTGGGATTTGGAGCCGTCCAATAGCTATCGCCCATGTACTCTTGGGTGTCTTTTTCCACATACCATTGACCATCTCTTGGGTCGAAAAGTTTAGCAGTTTGATTTAATGTCTCCGAATTTATTTCCCGAAGGGCACTCATATCATCCAAAATGAAAAATCCTCTTCCGAAAGATGCTCCGACCAAATCGTCTTCTCTTCGCTGAATTGTCACATCCCGAAAGGAGATCGTAGGAACTCCCCCGTCCAATTTGATCCATTCTTTTCCGGTATTTGGGGTAAAATAAATACCAAACTCCGTGGCTAAAAAGAGTAAGTCTTTCTTCACATGATCTTGCACGATACGCCAGGTCAATAGCTTGTTGGGCAAATTACCAGTGATCAAAAACCAGGTTTTGCCAGCATCAGAACTCTTTGCTACGTAGGGTTTGAAATCTCCCTCTTTGTGATTATCCAACACTACATAAGCTATATTTTCGTCGAAGAGATCTGCACGGATATCATTTACAAAAGCATTTGCCGGAACACCAGCAATACTCCCTACTTCGACTTTAATCCAGTTTTTCCCGGCATCTGTTGTAGATTGGATCAGGCCATCATCAGTGCCTGCATAGAGAATAGAAGCATTTAGCGGCGACTCTCCCAATGAAGTGATCGAACTGAAATTCGACATTGCGTACACGTCCCAAGCATTATCCCAACTCTGAGTTTTACCCATGATAGGTTGTTCCAAGCGCTCTTTTTGCTTAGTCAAATCTCCGGAAATAGCAGTCCAAGAATCTCCTCGGTCAGTTGATTTCCATACTCGGTGGGAGGCGACGTAAATCGTGCTCGGTACATGCTGACTCGGCAAAATTGGTGCGTCCCAATTGAATCGCTCCTCTCCTTCTCCAGCTGCCGGTTGGGGTTGTATGAAAACCGATTCGCCAGTAGTTCGATCAAGTCGACTCAAGTAGCCTTGCTGAGATTCGGCATAGCCGATTTCAGGATTGCCGGGCTCTACCGCCGATTGGTGACCATCTCCTCCCAATACTCGAGACCAATGGCGATTTTGGATTCCATCGGAATCGTCCGTTCGGGAAGGTCCACCATGCGAACCATTGTCCTGTGTTCCTCCATAAACATTGTAAAATGGAACAGCATCATCTACCGCTACTTTATAATATTGGGTCAAGGGAAGATTTTCGATATAGCGCCAAGTTTTGGTACCATCGAGCGTTTCATAGACTCCACCATCAGTTCCCAACAGTAAAAAGTCAGGTTCTCCTTCGATGAAATTCAAAGAATGGCTATCGGAGTGTGTTGCATCAGTATTGAGCTGATTGAAAGTCTTCCCATGATCATGAGAAACTTGCATTCGAACGTCTACCAAATAGATGGTTCCAAAATCGTGTGGAGATGCATAGAGTTCTTGATAATAATGTGGGCCAGTCGCGCCAGAAACGGCATCTGACATTTTCTCCCAGGATGCTCCCTGATCTTTGGTCAGGAATACTCCTCCTGATCGTCTGATCAATTCGATTGCTGCATATACGTAGTCCGGGTTTTGTGGGCTAATCGCTAGACCTATTTTTCCTGTTACTCCGTCAGGAAGTCCCTTGGTCAATTCTGTCCAAGTGTTTCCTCCATCAGTAGACTTATGGACTCCGCCTTTTTCCCCACCGCCAAAATAAGCAGCTACAGTACGATGTCTTTGCCAGGTGGCAGCATACACTACATCAGGATTCCGAGGATCGATGACCGCGTCTGCTACGCCTGTCCATTCTTCATCTCCAAGGGTTTTTGTCCAGGTTTTTCCTCCGTCTTCTGATCTAAAAAATCCACGATCTCCACCTTTATTCCAAAGTGGGCCTTGGGAGGCAACCATGACTACATTTGAATTTTCTGGATGTACAATGATTTTCCCGACATGCTGGGAATCTTTCAAGCCCATATTTTTCCAAGTGCTTCCGCCGTCCTCGCTGAGATATACTCCATCACCAAATGAAATGTGTCTTCCGCCATTATTTTCACCAGTACCTACCCAGATTCTGTTGGGGTTATTAGGGTCAATGGTGACGCAGCCTATGGCAAAAACTGCCTGTTCGTCAAAAAGTGGGGTCCAGGTGATTCCTGCATTTACTGTTTTCCAAACTCCTCCAGATGCTACACCCACATACCAAATATTTCGGTTAGAAGGATGAATAGCGATGTCGGCAATCCGTCCTGATGTGAAGGCCGGGCCAATATTTCTGAAAGCGAAAGCTGAAAAGCTTTGCTTTGCTAAAGCTGAGGTTTCGGGTTCTGGACTCCTTTTTTTTTGTGCTTGAAGAGGAATCACTCCTATAAAAAGCAGAAGTATTCCTGCGAATAATTTTGAGTACATGATCTGTGGATTATTTAACTAAAGTAGAATATTAAAAAAAAAGGAGCTGATTGCCAAGTTTAGGCGATCAGCTCCAGATTTTTTAGTGGCTCAAAAGGATCTTATTCTCCAGATGGGCTTAGCACTAAGGGTTTTTTAGCAACCAATTTTTTTGGCTCTCCAGGTAAAGAGATAGAGGATAATAAATCTAGCGCCTCGGTTTTTTTGGAATTGAACGCAACAAGATTTGCTGCTAAAATTGGTTCGGAAGGCGGGATTTTCTCACTCAACCAATCTTCCTGCTTACCATTTTTCCAAAATCTAAAACAAAGGTGTGGGCCAGTTGCAAGTCCAGTGCTTCCTACATATCCGATTACCTGCCCTTGCCTAATTCGCTGGCCTGGCTTCAAGCCTTTTGAGATTTTCGACATGTGAAGGTATTGTGTCGTATAGGTTCCGTTATGTTTG
>JAFMBQ010000461.1 GCA_017858365.1 Algoriphagus sp.
AAAATGAGGGGATTTGTAATAAATCCAAAGTCAAAGATCCTACAGTCACAAAATTTTCACCCTCTACACAACCCATAAAATTACCGGTTGAGGATTCCTGAATTCCGGTGGAGTCGGCATTTCCGGCAGACATCACAATATAAATACCTTTTTGTTTGATTCTGTCTTTCAATTTCTGTCTTTTGGCTGAATTGAAATATTTACAAGCCTCCATTTCACTTGCTCCCAAACTCATGGAAATAATATCTCCAGATTTAGAGTTTTTGACTGAATAAAGAAATCCTCTGATTACATCTCCCCAATTACCTACACCATTACTATTCAAAACTTTAACAGAAACCATTTTTGCACCGGGGGATACGCCATTGAAGTGCACCAAAGTGTCTGTAGGATTTGTGGATTTGGCACCAATCAAACCTGCACAAAAAGTACCGTGACCATTTCCATCTACATAAGGATTCGGTTCTGTAGCTACAAATGATTTTTGAAGACCATTTATTACCAATTGAGCTTTCAGATCCTGATGGTTGCCATCGATACCAGTATCCACTACCCAAACTTTAGCTTTCGAAGAAGGATTGGGTTTAGGACCACCAATGAAAATGATTGCTTTATTCGTTTGTTTTGTGGTATCGAAGTGCCATTCTTGTATTCTAGGTCTTTGGGATTGGATGAATGGGTCCGTTTGAATTCTAGGACGTTGGCCTTGAATGGTGAAATCTGGCTGAATCTCTTTAGTTCCAGAAAACCATCTATTTAACCTGCGGTATTGTTCATCAGAGAGTTCGGAAGAAAAACCATTTAACCCTTCATTAAATACCTGGTCTTCTGTGAGTATGATTCCTTTCCCATTTGCATATTCAATGATTTTTTCTGAAGTGTCATACTTGTCATCTACAATGACTACATATTGTCCTTTTAAAAATTTATCCTCGGACACACCAAGGGGATTGATAATGGGGCCACATGCATAAAAAAAGGCACAGGCATTTACGATTAAGATTCTTGTGAGATTTTTCATAAAACAATTAGTTAAACAATAGAAAGAAAATATTTTATGTCTTTGTTTGAGGAAATGATTCTGGTCCTCTTACCTAATTATAGTGCTGTCAAATTCATGGAATTATCAAAATTTGGACTTATTTATTCCTTCTTTTTTAGCCTGCCTACGGAGCATTTTTCACTCTGGATAAAAGAATTGCTCCCTAAAAAAAGCTGAAAATTAAAAGTAAAAAAAGTTCATTTGGATTTGAGTTTTGATAAAAATCAGATGAATATAAGAATTATACCTCAAATAAATACAATCAAAGGTTGAATCTAAAAATCTTAATGTCAATCATTTAGCGGTTTGCTTGATTTTCTATTTCCTTCTTCCTGTCAGCAATTTGAGCCCGATTTGATTGATTTTATTAGTAACGGCTAGAAGAAAAGTCTATTTCAATTCTTAAACTTAATCATATGGTTTACAGCATTTTCTATTTGTTTTTTTTTAAATTCAATAATCTTTTTATCAAATTAATTTTTTTATGAAACTGAAAATTGCAGTATACAATGTCGAATGGATGCGGAATTTGTTCGACACTGAAGGGATGCCAGTCACAACTGGAAAAGATGGAGTCCGAAGTAAACAACTTGCCGAAATCATCGGTGCGATGGATCCTGATTTTATGGGAATCGTCGAAGGGCCAAATACCTTGGTGAGCGGTGCAAAAACAGCATCTGCTCAAGTGGAAGCTTGGACACAACTTTTTATCCCTGGCAAAGCTTACAAAGGAATCCACGGCTTCCCTTCTGCTGGACAGCAAGAGCTCTGTGCAATCTACAAACCCGACAAACTCAAAGTTCTTTTTACGCCTGTTACTGAGCAAAGCAAGCGTTTTGATGAGCCCTTCCTCGTAGATACGACCAATCGACTGATCAAAGAGCAGTACGAGCATTACAGGCCACCATTGGAGCTGAGTGTACTTACTGCAGATGGTCAATTTATCACTCGTGTAATAATAGCACATACCAAATCCAAGGGGATTTTTGATATGGTAGATTATGCGAGATTCGAGCAGATTTCGGCTAGAGACCGATTGAAGCTATTTGCAGAATGTATGTCTATACGTGAGCGATGCGATACTTACCTCCAGAAAGGTCAGCAGGTAATGGTCATGGGCGATATCAACGATGGCTTTGACTTAGATTTTTATGAAAATAAATTCAGTAAAAGTGCCGTGGAGATCCTCTTGGGTGATACTTGGTATCCTGAATTGATTTTAAAATCTGTTCTCCCCAAACCCAAATTGGGTTCGTATGGATACACTCCTAATTCAAGTAGATATAAGGACCGGATCACAGGCGATCAGATCAATGTGTTGATCGACCATATTTTAGCAAGTCAAGGATTGAACTTTTCAAAAGGGAAAGTATGGAATCCTTACTTGGAAAAGGATAACCCAGTAATTCAGTCACTTAGGTCTCAATTGCTGAATGGTTCTGATCACTTTCCTGTGATGGTAGAAATTGAAATCTAAAATTCGATAACTATGGAAGATGCTGTACAAACCATGATTTCCAATCTGGAAAAGAATTATGGAAAAACCTTGGATCAATGGATCCAAATCGTGACAAAAGAAGGATTTGATAAGCATGGTGAAATCATGAGATTCCTAAAAGAAGATCATGGGTTCACCCATGGCTTTGCAAACCTAGTCGCACACAAAGCACTCAAATCAGACGCAGGATCTGCTTCAGATACCGAGGAACTGATTTTCAAACAATACCAAGGCAAAGAACACTTTCTCCCATTCTATGAAAAGCTAAAAGCCATAATTGTAGTGTTTGGAAATGATATTGAATTTGCTCCGAAAAATTCCTACGTCAGTGTCCGAAGAAAAAAACAATTTGCTTTACTTATTCCGGCTACTAAAAACCGCTATGAAATTGGAATAAACTTAAAAGGGCATGAACCTGAGGGGATTCTGGAGATTGACACTAAAACCAATGGCATGTGTAGCCATAAGATTCACCTTTCTGAAATCACTGATATAAACCCTGAGGTCATTAAATGGATCAAAAAATCTTATGAAAATGCGGGCTGAATAGAATTAAACCATTTACATATTCATCCCAAATTCAGAAAAATATCATGTATTTTGGTTCTTTTACTAGCAACCAAATATTATGAAACGATTTTCTTTGATTAAGAATAGGATAAGAATTTTTGCAATCCTAGGCTTTATTTTTTTAAACTCTCCTCAACTCTTCAGTCAAATTACTGAAGAAACCTACCATAAAGCCGAGTACTTCCTAAGCAATTCTATCCAAAGGGAAGTATATCATCTAGAAGTAATTCCCAATTGGCTGGATAGTAAAACCAGCTTTTGGTATCAAACTTTTACCCAAGACGGGAAACGGTTCTTCCTCACTGATATCAATAAAGGAACTACTCTCGAAGCTTTTAACCACCATGAAATAGCTGAGCTACTCAGTGAAAAAAGTGGGCAATCAGTAGATCCTAAGAGCTTACCATTTAACAGGATTCAGTTTAAAAATGATGGGAGTATCACTTTTGAGTGGCAAAACAAAAGTTGGACTTTTCAAGGCGGAATTCTTGAATCAAAGCGCTTACCAGAACCTCGAAACCGAGACACGTCAGTTTCTCCAGATGGTAATTGGAAAGCTTTCTCAAGAAACTTCAACTTGTTTGTTGAGAATCTAGAAACTGGAGCGGAAATACAATTGAGTTTTGATGGTAAAAAGGATTTTGAATATGCTTCATTTTG